>CAZRKU010000010.1:0-46575 GCA_964600685.1 uncultured Frigidibacter sp.
GCCGGCATTCTGCAGCCAGAGCTGGCCGCCTTCCTGCGTCACCTGCGCATCGCCGGCTATGGCGCCAAAGACGCCCGAGATGATGACGACCGGCACCAGGAACTGCATCACCGACACGCCGAGGTTGCCAAGGCCGGCGTTCAGCGCCAGCGCGTTGCCCTTCTCCGCCTTGGGGAAGAAGAAGGCGATGTTGGCCATCGAGGAAGCGAAGTTGCCGCCGCCGAGCCCGCACAGAAGCGCCAGCGTCAGGAAGATCACATAAGGCGTATCCGGGTTCTGCACCGCATAACCGATGCCCAGCGCCGGGATCAGCAGCGAGGCGGTGGAAAGCGTCGTCCACAGCCTGCCGCCGAAGATCGGCACCATGAAGCTGTAGAAGATCCGCAGCGTCGCCCCCGACAGGGCCGGAACGGCGGCGAGCCAGAACAGCTGGTCCGGCGTGAAGGCAAAGCCGATCGAGGGCAGTTTCGCCACCACCATCGACCAGACCATCCAGACCGAGAAGGCCAGCAGGAGGGCGGGGATCGACAGCCACAGGTTCCGGCGTGCAACAGTGCGGCCCTTGGCTGCCCAGAACGCCTTGTCCTCGGGTTGCCAGTCGGCCAGCGTGCGCGGCATTGCGGTTTTGCCGGGGACGTGGATTTCCTGCATCTCGGGCAGCGAAGGCAACCTGTCCAGCGCCTCGCCATGTGCGGCCCGCTCCATCGCCCGGATCGACATGTGCATCCAGACCAGCGCGATGCCGACCAGCAGGAACAGCAGCATGAAGCAGCTGGTATAGATGCCGGTCAGGTCGAGGAGCGCGCCGAAGACGATGGGCAGGATGAAACCGCCAAGGCCGCCGATCATGCCGACCAGTCCCCCGACCGCGCCCACATGGTCGGGGTAATAGACCGGGATGTGCTTGAAGACCGCCGCCTTGCCGAGCGACATGAAGAAGCCGAGCGCGAAGAGGGTGGCGACGAACGGCCACTGGCCCATCGCGGTCGAGAATTGGATCGGCCCGTCCTTGCCCTGGATCACATAGTCGGTGGGTGGATAGGACAGCATGAAGAGGAAGATCAGCGAAAAGCCGAAGGTCCAGTACATGACGGACCGCGCCCCGAACTTGTCGGAAAGATGCCCGCCATAGGCCCGGAAGAGCGAGGCGGAGAGGGAGAAGGCCGCCGCCGACATGCCCGCCGTCTTCACGTCGACGCCATAGACTTCGATCAGATAGTTCGGCATCCAGAGTGCGAGGGCGACGAAGGCGCCAAAGACGAAGAAGTAGTAAAGCGAGAAGCGCCAGACCTGAAGTTTTTTCAGGGGCGCGAACTGTTCAGCCAGCGTGGGCGCGCGCACACCCGCTTTCCGGCGCGCGGTCAGTTCAGGGTCGTCCTTGGCGAAAAGGTAGAAGAAGATCCCCATCGCGATCAGGCCGACAGCCCAGGCCTGCGCCACGCCCTGCCAGCCGTAGGCGACCATGACGAAGGGCGCGATGAACTTCGTCACCGCCGCGCCGACGTTGCCCGCGCCGAAGATGCCGAGCGCCGTGCCCTGCTTGCCCGCCTCATACCAGCGACTGACATAGGCGACGCCGATGATGAACGATCCGCCGGCAAGCCCCACGCCCAGTGCCGCCACCAGATACATCGGATAGGTGCTGGCCCAGGTCAGCGCCCAGGTTGCCAGACCGGCCAGGATCATCTGCAGCGAAAAGACAAGCCTGCCGCCATATTTCTCGGTCCAGACCCCAAGGAAGAGGCGCGTGAGAGAGCCGGTCAGGATCGGCGTCGCGACCAGAAGGCCAAACTCGAATTCGGAAAGCGACAGCTCTTTCTTGATTGCCACGCCGATGATCGAAAAAATCGTCCAGACCGCGAAGCAGGCGGTAAAGGCGATGGTGCTCAGGGTCAGGGCCCGGTTCTGGTCGCCCTTGGACACGTGCGTGCCTTGCAGCATCTGCATCTCCATCAGAAACCGGGAAGGCCCCGGATGGCTCTGCATCTCCAAATCGCGCGGACAGGGTCTTGATTCAGATCAAGGGTCGGGATGGGGCAGGAGGCAATCCGACAGGATTTGATCCGGGTTATCGGTTTGATCGAAGAATGGCGCATCCATAGCCAACAAATTTCAGATACAAGATTGACAATAATCAATCTCATAGTTGAATTGCCGGTAATTGAGCAAGGAAAGGATCGAGTCGTGCTGACCGGGATAGATGCCGATGTCCGCAATCTTCCGCTGTTCGCCAATGTGGCGGACGCGACCTTTCACGCGCTCTTCCGGGCGGCCTATGATCAGGTCATCCCGCCGCATGTGATGATCGTCCAGGAAGGCGCACCTGCCGATTTTCTGCATGTGGTGGTGGAGGGTATGGTTGAACTTTACGGCAGCGCGAACGGCCGCGAAGCGACAATGGCGGTGGTGCGCCCGGTGTCGACCTTCATCCTTGCGGCCTGCGTGAAGGACGCGCCCAACCTCATGTCGGCCCGCACCCTGCAACGCTCGCGCATCCTGCTGATTCCCTCGCAGAACGTGCGGGCGGCGATTGCGGACGACAGCCAGTTCGCGATCAATGCGATGCAGGATCTGGCAGGGGCCTTCCGGGGCATGGTGCGCCACACCAAGAACCTCAAGCTGCGCAACACGCGCGAACGGATCGCGGCCTACCTGCTGCGCCAGTCGCGGCTTCTGGGGAACGCGGCGGGTTTTACCCTGCCGGTCGAAAAACGGCTGATCGCCTCCTACATGGGGATGACGCCGGAAAACCTGTCGCGCGCATTGAAATCGCTGGCCGAGGACGGCTGCAAGGTGGCGGGCCAGCTGATCGTGATCACTGACCGCAAGCGGTTCGAGGCGCTGGCCGGGCTGTCCCCTCTTCTGGATGGGCCTGACCTGGAAGCCCAGTCCGCCGGTGTAAGCCTGCCCCTGCCCGAAGCATCGGCCTGACCGGCGTGCTGTTCTGGACAGCAGGCGGGTCGTCCTGTATGGCCGGAAAATGACCGAGGGAAACAGTCAGTCAATCGCCGGCCCGCGCCGTCTCCAGCGCGCGTCCGCGCCATTTCTGTGGCCGGTCGGGGCGGGGCTGATCGCGCTGATCGTGTTGATGCCGATTGGATCGGTCCTGTGGACCGCCTTTCACCCGACGGAAAACATCTGGCCGCATCTGATTGCTACCACCCTGCCGCGTTATGTGAAAAACACGGTGATCCTGGCGCTTGGCGCCGGCGGTCTGGCCGGCGCGATGGGGGCGGGGGCGGCCTGGCTTGTCACGATGTATCGCTTTCCGCTGTCGCGTTTGACGGAATGGCTCTTGTTCCTGCCTTTGGCGGTTCCGGCCTATGTGGGCGCCTATGTGCAGGTGGATTTCCTGGAATATTCCGGCCCGGTGCAGACCGCGCTGCGCAGTCTTTTCGGCTGGAGGAATGCGCAGGATTACTGGTTCCCCGAAATCCGCTCGCCCGGCATGGCGATCATCGTGATGGCGGCAGCACTTTATCCTTACGTCTACATGCTGGCGCGCGCGGCCTTCCGCGAACAGTCGGGCGGCAGTTACGAGGTCGCACGGGCGCTGGGCACGGGGCCGGTGGCGCTGTTCCTGCGCGTCGGTCTGCCGCTCGCCCGCCCGGCCATCGCGGCGGGCACCGCCATCGTGATGATGGAGACCGTGAGCGAATATGGCGTGATGAGCTTCTTTTCGGTCCAGACGCTGACGACCGGGATTTTCAGCACCTGGCTCGAAAGCGGCAACGCGGGGGGTGCGGCGCAGATCGCCAGCCTGATCCTGGCGGTGATCCTGGCGCTTGCCGCTCTCGAACGGCTGGGTCGCGCGCATCTGCGCTTTCACGCCGCCGCGCGTCATCGCCGTCCGATCGTGCCGCAGGTGCTGACCGGGGCGGGGGGCTGGCTTGCCTGCCTTCTCTGCCTGCTCCCCTTTGCGATAGGCTTTGCCTTGCCGGTTGCGGTGATGCTGTCGCATGCCACCAATCCCGCCGCATGGATTTCCCCCGACCTGGGCCGGGCGTTTCTGAACACGCTTGCCGTGGGGGGCGCGGCGGCGGTGCTGACCGTGAGCGGGGCGCTGTTCATGGTCTATGGTGTGCGGCTTGGCCGGTCGCGACTGCCGCGCTATTTCCTGCCCCTGACCACCATCGGTTATGCGGCCCCCGGCGCGGTGCTGGCGGTGGGGATCCTGATCCCTCTGGCGGCCTTCGATCACCGGCTGGCCAACGGGATCCTGTGGCTGACCGGCCGGGATCCGGGCCTGATCCTGACCGGATCGGCGGCTGCGATCGTGCTGGCCTACTTCGTGCGGTTCTTTGCCGTCGCCCAGGGTGCGGTCGACGCGGCCTTCGGGCGGGTTTCCCCGTCGCTTTCCATGGCGGCGCGGTCGCTTGGGCGCACGCAGGGCGGCGTTTTGCAGGATGTCTATCTGCCGATGATGAAAGGTTCGGTCGGGGCGGCGCTGCTTCTCGTCTTTGTCGATTGCGTCAAGGAACTGCCCGCGACGCTCCTCCTCCGGCCCTTCAACTTCGACACGCTCGCCACCCGGACCCATGAGCGTGCGAGCCTTGAGAAACTCTCCGAAGCGGCACCCGCCGCGCTGCTGATCATCGCCGTCGGCCTGGTCGCGGTCCTTCTTCTGGCTCGGGCGACGCGGGCGGCGCGTGACTGACGGGCACCGCATCGGGCTATCGTCAGCTTTCTGTTGCTTTTCCTCAGGATTTCGGTTATCCGGGCGGCGCGACGTTATCTTTATCGACCCTGTCTCCGTCTTCGGCCTCAGCTTTCGATTCTGCCTGACTGCGCCGGGCCGCCACATTCCGTGGGCGGATTTTTGAAGGAGACATCACGATGGCCACCGGCTCCGTGAAATGGTTCAACGCCACCAAAGGCTTCGGCTTCATCGCCCCCGATGGCGGCAAAAAAGACGTGTTCGTTCACATCACCGCGCTGGAACGCGCTGGCATCCGTGAACTGCGCGACGGTCAGAAAGTGACCTTCGACATCGAAGCCGGCCGCGACGGCCGTGAATCGGCGACGAACCTCGCGCTGGCCTGAGCCCGCGTCAGCTTTCGGTTGGGAACGGGCGGCGCACTGCGTCGCCCGTTCTTTTGTCCGGCCGGTCCGTGCGAAAGCCGCGCCTTGACGTGGCGTCGCGCCAAAGCGCGATTGTCAACCCGCCCCTGCTTCGCTACCTCTGGTTCCAGCAGCGGTGTGCGTGAAAACACCTGCCGTGCTCGGCTGGCTGGGAGGTGCAAACATGCGGCGCTCGGGCTTGGTGATCTTCACAATCCTTCTCGGTATGGCGCTGCCACTGCGCGCCGAATCGCCGCTGGCGGTCGAAGTTGTCACCGTCGAATCCCGGGCGGTGACGCGGGAATATGCTTCAAGCGGAGAAGTGGTGGCCCGCGACCTGCGCCCGGTGTCTTTCGCCGCGGGCGGACGGGTGGTGGAAGTCCTGGCCGACGTCGGCGATATGGTGGCGGCCGGTCAGGAACTGGCGCGGCTTGACCCCGCGCAGCAGGAGCAGCAGGTGAAGGCGGCCGGGGCTGCGGTCGTGAAGGCGGTGGCCGATCTGGCCAAGGCCCGCGACGATGCCCGCCGGACCGAAGCGCTTCTGGCGGAAGGGGCCGCGACCCGCGCCCAGAACGACGACGCGCAGGCCCGGTTGTCGGCCATGCTGGCGTTGGCCGACAAGGCCCGCGCCGAACAGGAAACCGCGCAGAAACGGCTTGCCGATACGATCCTCAAGGCGCCGGTCGACGGTCTGGTCACCGGTCGCGAGGTCGAGGCCGGGCTGGTGATCGGTGCGGCCCAACCGGCGTTCGATATTGCCGCCGGACCGGCGTTTGACGCGAAGTTCGACCTGGCCGAAGTGATCCTGACGGAGGGTCTGCCGGCGACGCTTGACGTCACGCTGACCCCGCTGGAAGGCCGGGCCGCCGCGGTGATCGGAAGGGTTCGCGAAGTGTCGCCGGTGGTCGACGCCGCGCGCGGCACCGTTTCGGTCAGGGTCGCGATCGACGGCACGCCGGCCGGACTTTCGATCGGCGCGCCGGTGCGCGGGTCGGTTCAGGTGCCGGGGCCAGCGCTGATCCGGCTGCCGGTCTGGACGCTGGCGCGGGGCGAGCAGGGGCCGATGGTCTGGCTTCGCGATCCGGCCAGTGGTGCGGTCACGCCGCGCCCGGTGGTGATCGGCAGCTTTGAAACCGACGCCGTGATCATCGCCGAAGGACTGTCCCCAGGCGACGAGGTGGTCGGGCGCGGGGCGCAACTTCTCTATCCCGGCCGGCTGACCAGACCTGTTTCAGCCGACCCGGAGCCGTGACATGACCGGTCGTATCCTCGCCACTGGATTGTGCGCCGCCGCACTGACGGGTGTGATCGCCTTCGGTCCCGTGGGGGCCGAAACCGCTGCACCGGATGCCGGGGATATCCAGGCCGCCCCCCGACCCGTCGTTTCATTGGTCATCCGGGCCGGATCACAGGGTGCGCCGACCACCTTCTACGGGCAGGTGGTGGCGCGGGTGGTCACCGCGCTTGGGTTTGCGCAAGGGGGCGAGCTGGCCGAACGGCCGGTCAGCGAGGGCGATATCGTGGCGGCGGGCGACATCGTTGCGCGCCTTGATCCCACCGACCTCGACGCGCGGCTCAGGGCCGCCGAGGCCGGTTACGCCGCGGCTGAGGCGCAGTTGCGGCAGGCCGTCGATTCCGAAGCGCGGCTGACCGCGCTGGTCGGGCGCGGGTCGGCCAGCGCCGTGCAACTGGAAGGGGCGACGCTGGCGCGGGCAGCGGCAGAGGCTGCGGTCAATCAGGCCGCAGCCGCAGTCGCCAGCGCCAAGGACCTGCGCGACACCGCCCAGCTGGTCGCGCCGGATGCGGGGGTGATTCTGGCGACCTACGCCGAACCCGGCGCCAACCTGTCCCCCGGACAGCCGGTCGTGCAGCTCGCGGGCCTTTCCGGGCGCGAGGTTCTGATCGACCTGACCGAGGCGGAGCTGGCCCGTATCGGACCCGAAGCGCGCTTCGACGTCACGCTTGATGCCAATCCCGCCATCACCGCCGAGGCGACGGTGGTTTCGGTCGATCCGGTGGCCGAACGGGCGACCCGGACCCGGCGCGTCCATCTGGGGCTGGTCAGCCCGCCGGACTATTTCCGCATCGGTGCGCTGGCGCGGGCGACGGGCGCCGTTCCGACCGATCAGCCCGCCGTGATAAGCCTGCCCGCCACGGCCGTGCTGGCCGTCGCCGATGCCCGGTTTGTCTGGCGGATCGCCAGGCCATCGGGTCAGGTGTCCCGCGTTCCGGTGCAGACGGCGTCCGGTCCTGACGGACAACTGATCATCCTGGACGGATTGGCGGAGGGCGATGAGATCCTGATCAAGGGCATCCATTCCGTGACCGAAGGCGAAATCGTTGGCCCGCGGGTGTCCCAATGAACCGTTTCAACATGTCCGACTGGGCGCTGAACCACCGGTCCTTCGTCTGGTTCCTGATGATCGTCGCCATCATCTTCGGGTTCATGTCCTATACGCAACTGGGGCGAGAGGAAGATCCGTCCTTCGCGATCAAGACGGTGGTGATTTCTGCGGCGCTGCCGGGCGCGACGGTCGAAGAAACCATGCGCCAGGTTACCGACCGGATCGAATCGAAGCTCAAGGATCTGCCCGAGTATGACAAGACCCGCTCGACCACGCGTGCCGGGGTTTCGGTCGTCTATCTGGAGCTGAAACCATCGACGCGGCCTGCTGAACTCAAACGGGTGTTCCAGAACGTGCGCAACCTGATGTCCGACCTGCGCAGCGAGTTTCCACAGGAATTTCAGGGGATTAAGGTCAACGACAGTTTCGGGGACGTTTTCGGCAACATCTATGCCTTCACCACGGACGGGTTCACCCCGCGCGAGGTGCAGGATGCCGTGCGCGGTGTGCAGAGGCGGGTGCAGGGTCTGGCCGACGCCGGCAAGGTCGAGATTTTCGGTGTGCGGGACGAGGTGATCTACCTGGAGTTCTCCACCGACCGGCTGGCCGCGCTCGGCCTGTCGCAGGCGCAGGTTCTGGGCACCCTTCAGGCGCAGAATGCCATCATTCCCTCCGGCCTGATCGACACGGGGACCGAGCGGCTGGCGGTGCGGGTGGGCGGGCAGTTTGTGGGGACCGAAAGCCTCAGGGACATCAATCTGCGGGTGGGTGACCGCTTCTTCCGGCTGACCGATGTGGCGGACATCCGGCGCGACTATGTCGATCCGCCGACCGAACTTTTCCGGTTTGACGGCAAGGAGGCCATCGGCCTGGCGATCGGAATGCGAGCCGGGGCCAATGTCGTCGCCTTCGGTGAGGAGATCGACCGGGTAATCACCGAGGCACAGGCGCGACTGCCGCTGGGCATTTCCATTCACAAGGTCGCCGACCAGCCGCAAGTGGTCGAGGAGTCGGTTGATGATTTCGTCCGGGCACTGGCCGAGGCGGTGGTCATCGTGCTGGCGGTCAGTTTCGTTTCGCTGGGCATGCGGGCCGGGCTGGTGGTGACGGTGACGATCCCGCTGGTCCTGGCGATCACCTTCGTCATCATGCAGGTCTGGGGGATCACGCTGCAGCGGATTTCGCTGGGGGCGCTGATCATCGCGCTGGGCCTTCTGGTCGACGATGCGATGATTGCGATCGAGACGATGATCAGCCGCCTGGAAAAGGGTGAAAGCCTGAGCAAGGCCGCCTCCCACGCCTGGACATCTATTGCCTTTCCGATGCTGAGCGGCACGCTCGTCACGGTTGCGGGCTTCATTCCCATCGGGCTGAATTCCTCGGCGGCGGGGGAGTTCGTCTTTTCGCTCTTCTTCGTGATAGCCGTCTCGCTCTTGATCTCCTGGATCGTCGCGGTCCTTTTCGCGCCGCTTCTCGGGGTGACGCTGCTGCCTGAACGCATGGCCCACCATGAAGGGCACGGTTCGCGCTATGTGCGGCTTTTCCGTCGGGCGCTGGTTTGGTCGCTGCGCCGCAAGTGGCTGGTCATCGCGATCACGGTCGGGGTTTTCGCCCTGTCCCTTTTCGGGATGACGAAGGTGGAGAACCAGTTCTTCCCCGATTCCGACCGGACGGAACTGATCGTTGACGTGACCCTGCCGCAGAATGCCGCCATCGGAGACACAGGCCGGGTGATCGCCCGGCTGGAGGCGGCGCTGGACGGCGACGGGGACCAGCTTTTCCACAGCGCCTATGTCGGGCGCGGCGCGCCGCGGTTCATCCTGTCGTTCGAGGGGCCGACAGCGGCACCGAACGTCGGGCAGATCATCATCCAGACACCGGACATTCCGGCCCGTGACCGGCTGCGCGCACGGCTGACGGCGCTTGCGGAAACCGAGTTTCCGGGTGCGGACATCCTGGTCAAGCTGCTGGAAATCGGCCCGCCGGTCGGCCGCCCCGTCCAGTATCGCCTGTCGGGGCCGGACCCGGTGGTCCTGGCCGGACGGGGCCGGGCGCTGGCGGCCGCCATGGGCAGCGATCCGCGTCTTGGCCAGATCGTGTCCGACTGGGGCGAGCCGGGCCGGGTCGTGCGCGTGGCGATCCTGCAGGACAAGGCCCGTCAGCTGGGCGTGACGGCGTCCGATATCGCCGATGCGCTGAATACGGTCTATTCGGGCAAGACGGTCACGCAACTGCGCGACGACATCTACCTGGTCGACATCATCGCCCGCGGCGATCTGGCCTCGCGCGGCTCGGTCGAAGGGCTTGAAGGGTTGCGGATCGAGGGGCCGGGCGGCAGCAGTATTCCGCTGACAAGCATCGCCACGCTGTCCTACGATCTGGAAACGCCGGTCATACTCAGCCGCAACCGGATGCCGACCATCTCGCTCAAGGCCGCCATCCCCGGCGCGGATCAGCCTGAAACAGTGGTCAAGGCGCTGGCGCCGGCGGTCGAGGCGCTGCGGGCGGGCCTGCCGCCCGGCTATGAGATTTCGCTCGGCGGCACGGTCGAAAGCAGCGCCGAGTCGCAGGGGCCGATCTATGCGGTCGTGCCGTTGATGATTCTGATCATGGTGACGCTGGTGATGATGCAGATGCAGGGCTTCCGGCGCAGTTTCGTCGTTCTGTGCGCCGCGCCCCTCGGTCTGATCGGGGTGGTGGCCGCGCTCTTGCCCACCGGCACGCCGATGGGCTTCGTGGCGCTTCTGGGTGTGCTGGCGCTCGTGGGGATTCTCGTGCGCAACTCGATCATCCTCGTCCACGAAATCGAGGAACAGCGCCACGCGGGCCTCAGCGGCTGGGACGCGGTGATCCACGCGAGCGAAAGCCGCGCCCGCCCGATCCTTCTGACGGCGGCGGCGGCGAGCCTTGCCCTGATCCCCATCGCGCGCCAGGTGTTCTGGGGGCCGATGGCGGTGGCGATGATGGGTGGCATCATCGTGGGCACGATCATCACGCTCATCTTCGTGCCGGCACTTTATGCGGCGGTCTTCCGGCTGGTGCCGCCGGCGGAACCAGAGCCGGAGCCGGTCGAGGCCGAGGCCGCGGCGTCCTGACCGGTCTGCCGGACTTCCGATGCAGTCAAGACAAAGAACAGCCGGAGCCGACCTTCCGGGAGGGCTCCGGCAGGCCTGTTCCGCGCTGACGTGTCAGGCCGCCGCGACCGCCGGGCCTGTCATCACCTTGACCAGACTGGCGCAATAGGCCGGACTGCCGTGCGGGTCGCCGATCATGTCCTTGGACGATACCGGCAGACCGGCAATCGCCCCCGCCGAGAAGTCGCGCGACAGCGCGGCTTCCGCGCCGGACCAGCGGAAGACACCGCCTTCGGACACGCCGGTGATCGCCATCCTGACGCCGCCCGCATATCTGGCGACGAACGCCGCGGTCAGGGCGAAGCGCGATGCGGGCTGGCTGAACTTGGCATAGGCCGCGCGTTCCGGGACGGGGAAGCGGACGGCGGTGATGATCTCGCCTTCGTCCAGCGCCGTCGCGAAATGGCCCTGGAAGAAGTCATCCGCCGCGACTTCGCGCTTGTTCGCCACCACGGTTGTGCCCGAGGCGAGGACCGCAGACGGATAGCAGGCAGAGGGGTCGTTGTTGGCCAGTGACCCGCCGATGGTGCCGAGGCTGCGGACGGCCGGATCGCCGATCCCGCCCGCCAGCCTGGCGCCCGCCGGATAGGCAGACGCGGCTTCCTTCGCGACGACGGCGTGGGGGGGTGGCGGCGCCGATCTCCAGTACATCGCCGGTGCGGCGCACGCCCCTCATCTCGGCGATGCCGGTCAGGCTGACCAGCACCGACGGCGCGGCCAGTCGCTGCTTCATGGTGGGCATCAGCGTCTGCCCACCCGACAGAGCGCCTGCGCGCCCTCCGCCGACAGGGCCTTGACCGCATCCGCAATAGAGGTGGGCTTCACGAAGTCGAAATTGTGCATCCTGGCCTCTCTCATTTGCCGTTGATCGCCGACCAGACCCGCGTGGGCGAGACCGGCATGTCGATATGCTTGACATGGGTATGCCCGCCCCGGTGCAGGGCGTCGATGACCGTGTTGACAACGGCCGGGGGCGAACCGATGGCTGCGGCCTCGCCGCAACCTTTCACGCCAAGGGGATTGTGCGTGCAGGGCGTCCGGCAGGAATGGTCGACATTGTAGAAGGGCAGGTCGTCGGCGCGCGGCATGGCGAAATCCATGTAGGGGCCGGTCAGAAGCTGGCCAGTTTCATCATAGGTCGTATTTTCGCACTAAGCCTGGCCGATGCCCTGACCGACGCCGCCATGCACCTGGTCCTCGACGATCATCGGGTTCATCACATTGCCGAAGTCGTCGGCGCAGTGGAAGGCCACGACGTCGATCTTGCCTGTGTCCGCGTCCAGCTCCACCTCGCAGATGCAGGTGCCGGCCGGATAGGTGAAGTTGGCGTGTGCCCAGCGATAGCTTAACGTCCGAGGCTTTCCGCGCCGGGTGGAGATGCTTCGGCAGGGGCCAGCGGAAGTAAAAGACGCCATGTCGTGACGTGCAGAGATGGGCAGCGATGCGCATGGCAATGTCTCACCAGTCTGTCGCACCGGAGAAAACGGCCTCTAAGCACTTGATCTTGCTGGAAATGGTGGGCGACCCTGGAATCGAACCAGGCACGAGTCGCCTCGGCGGAGTTACAGTCCGCTGCCGCACCTTGCAGCACGTCGCCCACTTGGCGGCTGAATACGCGCGGGGGTAGGGGGCGTCAAGGAGGAATTTCCACCCTTCGGGAGGCTGCCGGGCTTGCCTTTCCGGTCGCGCCCGGCGCAATGTCGGCGCCTGTGACCACGGACATTGAGAATGAAAAAACCGACCTGGGTGATCGACAAGGAGCGGGCCAAACGGACGGCTGCGCAGGAGACGCTGTGGCTGTTCGGGCTGCATGCGGTGCGCGATGCGCTGTTCAATCCCGACCGGCTGAAGCTGCGGCTTGTGCTGACGAAGAACGCCGCCGACAAGCTGGCCGAGGCGATCGCAGCCGGCGGGCTGGCACCGGAAATCGTCGAGCCGCGGAAGTTCGACAGCGCGGTGCCGCTCGATCCCGAGAATGTGCATCAGGGCGCGGCGCTCGAGGTCCGGCCGCTGAACTGGGGCACGCTTGAAGACGTGGCGATCGGCGGCAAGGGCGCGGCCCTTCTGGTGCTGCTCGACCGGGTGACGGACCCTCACAACGTGGGTGCGGTCCTGCGGTCGTCGGAAGTGTTCGGGGCGCGGGCGGTGATCGCTCCCTTGCGCCATTCCGCGCCGGAAACCGGGGCGCTGGCCAAGACGGCGAGCGGTGCGCTGGAACGGCAGCCCTATCTGCGGGTCGGCAACCTGGCCGATGCGATGGAGGCCCTGCGGGCGATGGGGTATACGCTCCTGGGTCTGGATGGATCGGCGGAGGTCACGCTGGCGGAGGCGCTGGTCGAAGTCGGATCACGCCCCGTTGCCCTTGTGATGGGGGCCGAAGGCCCGGGGCTGCGCGACAAGACGCGTAAAACGTGTGACCGGCTGGTGAAGATTCCCTTCGCCGGGGGGTTCGGCTCGCTCAATGTCTCGAACGCGGCGGCAATTGCGCTCTACGCGGCTTCTGTGCGCTGACCGGGTGGCGATTGTCGTTCGGGCCGCGGTCAATGCGTCACAGTCCATCACGCTTTGGGGAGCGGGGTTTTTATTCAGCCCGGCGCATGGCATCTATGGGTCAACCGCCGGTGCGGTCGTCGGGAGTGCCTGAATGTCCTTGCGTCGCCTGATCTGTGCCTGTGTCGCCCTTGGCGGGTCGATGGCGCTGGCGGAAGAGCCGCTGTTCTACGCGCCGGGCGGCATTGCGCTTTCGGGTTATGACGTGGTGGCCTATTTCACCGAACGCCGGGCGGTGGAGGGGGATGCCGATTATGCGCTGAGCTGGCGGGGCGCGACCTGGTATTTTGCCGGCCCCGACACGTTGATGGCGTTCGAGATGAACCCCGAAGCCTATGCACCGCAATTCGGCGGCTATTGTGCCTATGCGGTGGCCGAAGGCAGGACCGGCCCATCCGAACCCGATGCGTTCTTTTTGCGCGACGGCCGGCTCTATTTCCTGAACGGCGCGCATATGCGCGACGGGGTGCAGGGCGACCTCGACAGGATCGTGACAATGGCCGAGGCGCAATGGCCGACCGTCCTGGGTGAATAGGCCGCCGGGTGCAGACGGACCCATGCCCGGAATGATCACGAAAGAGCGAGTGCCCTTTAACACAGGTGTCACAATCCTAGATTATTACGAAGAGGGCGGCCTACGGAACAGCCGTACCTCAGCTCACTGTCCCTCGTTCCGCGACTGGCGCCCGGCGGCCTTCCGTTCGGGCGTCTTTTTGTGATCCGGCCGCCATGCAAAATCCAGACGACGAAACGATCCGGCAGATTCTGACCGCCACCCGCACCGTGGCGGTGGTGGGCTGGTCGCCCAATCCCGAACGTCCGTCGCATGGGGTGGCCGACTTTCTGCGGAGCCGCGGGATGCGGGTCATTCCGGTCAACCCGGGGCAGGCGGGCCGGATCCATGCGGGCGAGGTGATCCGCGCCCGGCTCGGCGAGATCCCGGCCGCTGACGGGGTCGAGATGGTCGACATCTTCCGCCGGTCCGGCGCGGTGGCGGCGGTGGTCGACGAGGCGCTGGCAGTCCTGCCGGGGCTGAAGGTCATCTGGATGCAGCTTGGCGTTCAGGATGAAGCGGCGGCGGCGCGGGCGCGGGCGAAAGGAATACTGGTCATCCAGAATCGTTGCCCTAAGATCGAGGCGCGTCGGCTGGGTCTGGCCTGATCCAGCGGAGCCGCCTGCGGCGGCACGGCTCCCTGGCCGCGCCCGTGGCGCGGCGAGGCCTCCGGCGGGGATATTTTCCGACAGAAAATGATCAGAAGAGCGTGAGAACCGCTTCGGGCGGGCGGCCGAGCGCGGCCCGGTCGTCCGACAGGACGAGCGGACGCTCGATCAGGTGCGGATGGCTGGCGAGGGCCTTCAGGATGGTCGCGTCGTCGGCCCCGTCGGGCAGGTCAAGGGCGCGAAAGTCGGCCTCGCCCGTGCGGGCCAGGGCGCGGGCTGGCAGATTCAGCCGGGCAAGCGCTTCCGTCAGTTCCGTCAGGCTGGGCGGCTCGTCGAGATACAGGCGCACGGTCGGGGTCTGGCCCCGGGCCAGCAGCAGGGCCAGCGTTTCGCGCGACTTGGAACAGCGCGGATTGTGCCAGATCGTGAGCGTCACAGCCAGCGTTCGCGATCGGTGCCGACGGCATTGGCGATGGTGGCGAAACCATCGCGTGCGAGACGCGCATCAAGGCCGCGTGCGATGTCGGCGCCAAGGCTCAGGCCCTGATAGACGAGTGCGGAATAGAGCTGAACTGCGGACGCGCCGGCGCGGATCTTGGCATAGGCGTCCTCGGCGCTTGAAATGCCGCCCACGCCGATGAGCGGCAGGCGGCCTTGTGTCAGCCGCGAGAGCTGGGCAAGAACCCGGGTCGACCGTTCAAAGAGCGGTGCGCCGGAGAGGCCGCCGGGTTCACCGCGACGGGGGCTTTTCAGCCCGTCGCGGGCCAGCGTCGTGTTGGTGGCGATCACCCCGTCGATGCCGCTTTCGAGCGCGACATGGGCCACATCTTCAAGCTCTGGCGGGGTGAGATCGGGGGCGATCTTGAGAAAGACCGGAAGCGTGCGCGCAAGGTTCGCCCGTTCCTCCAGAACACCCGCAAGCAGGGCGGAGAGCGCCGCCTTGCCCTGCAGGTCGCGCAGCCTCTCGGTGTTGGGGGAGGAGACATTGACCGTGACGAAATCCACATGCGGCCCGCAGGTGCGCAGGACCGCAACGAAATCGCCCGCGCGGTCGGCGCTGTCCTTGTTGGCACCGAGGTTCAGCCCGACCGGGACTGCCCGGCGGGCGCTTGCGAGGCGCGTGGCGATCGCCTCCATCCCCTGGTTGTTGAAGCCGAAGCGGTTGATGACCGCGCGATCCTCGGTCAGGCGGAAAAGGCGGGGCCGGGGGTTGCCGGGCTGGGGGCGCGGGGTGGCGGCGCCAACCTCGACGAAGCCGAAACCGGCGCGGGTGAGGGGGGTCACGGCTTCGGCATTCTTGTCGTAACCCGCCGCCAGCCCGACCGGGTTCGGCAGGTCGAGGCCGGCGATGCGGGTCGCAAGGCGGGCCGAGGTGACGGGACCGGGCAGGGGCACAAGGCCCGAGGAGAGCGCCCTGACCGACAGGCCGTGAGCGTGTTCGGGATCAAGCCGGTGCAGGCCGCACAGAGCGATCCGTTCGAGAAGGGTCATAGCAGGCCTTCGGGGAAGATATGGCCGGTGGCGCCAAGCGGCAGCGATTTGTCCCAGACCACTTCGCTCAGATGGAGCCTGCGGTAGAGATGCGGAAAGAGCGCGCCGCCGCGCGAGACTTCCCATTTCAACTCGTCGCCAAGCCGGTCACTGTCGAAGGCCACCAGGACGAGATCGCTTTCGTCCGCGAAATGACGGGCGGCGGTTCCGATGACCTGGGCCGGGGTCGAGAAGTGGATGAAGCCGTCCTGAAGGTCGACCGGCGCGCCCGCGGTTTCGCCGGCGGCGCGGAACTGGTCCCATTCGGGCCGGCGGAATATCTTGAGGATCAGCATGGGGTGGTCATGCCCTGTCGCGCGGCGAGGGTCAACTGTCACATGGCCGCGACCGGAGGATGCGAAAAGCTTTGACAGGAGCGCCACCGGGCGGAACATCGGCCTGTTCATCCGGTCAGGAGGTTTGACAGGGCCCGTTTCCCTGCGAGACCCTTTACCCCCATCGCCGCCCTGGCCTGGCTGGCTTCCGCGCCGCCGCCTGCGGCGGAAGAAGTCAAGCTGACCCCTCTGGGCGTCGGCGATGTCCACGATTTCGCCGGGGAGGACGGCAGGGGTGGCTTCGCGCGGCTGACCGGACCGACGCGCCGGCAGGTCAGTCGGTCGAGCGCAAGTCGGGCCTTGCCGACCGGGCCGGACTTTCGGCCCGTTTCCGCGAAGACCTGTTCACGCTGGCCGAATGCCCGATGCCGCCAAAGCCCGAGGGCGAGGGGCTGGACCTCATCAGACGGAACCGATCCGGCCGGATTTCGCGCGGCAAAGCGGCGGGACGGGGCTTGCATCCGGGGGGGCGCTGCCTTTATAGGAGAGCGCGCGCGGGCGTTGTGTAATGGTAAGACCTTAGCCTTCCAAGCTAAAGACGCGGGTTCGATTCCCGCCGCCCGCTCCAGATCCCCGGCACCCCGTCCTGTTGCGACAAAGCGGCGCTTGCCGCGCCGCGAGGTTGCGCCTAAACCGCGCGCGAACCGTTGCCGGAGGCGTCATGGCCCGCAGACCCGAACCTTTGAGCGATGATCGCGCGGCGTCCAGGCGCGTGGGCGTGCTGACCGCGCTCTGGCCGTTCATCCGTCCCTACCGGCTGACGGCGCTGGCCGCACTTGCCGCGCTGGTTCTGACCGCCTCGATCAGCCTGATCCTGCCCATCGCCGTGCGCCGCGTGGTCGACGGGTTTCAGCAGGGGGCTGCGCTTCTCGACCAGTATTTCCTGGCCGCAGTGGGTATTGCCGCCCTTTTGGCGCTGGGCACCGGGGCGCGGTATTATCTGGTGACGCGGCTGGGCGAGCGTGTCGTCTCCGACATCCGGCGGGCGGTCTTTGACCGGGTGGTGGGCATGAGCCCGGCCTTCTTCGAGCGGCTTTTGACCGGGGAAGTGCTGAGCCGGATCACCACCGACACGACGCTGATCCTGGCGGTCATCGGTTCCTCCGTCTCGATCGCGCTGCGCAACCTGCTGATACTGGTCGGCGGGTTGGTTCTGATGTTCTTCACCAGTGCCAAGCTGACCGGGCTCGTCCTCCTGATCGTGCCGGCGGTCGTCGTGCCGATCGTGGTGCTGGGCCGACGGCTCAGGCGCCTCAGCCGGGAGAACCAGGACTGGATCGCGGCCTCCTCCGGGCAGGCGTCAGAGGTTCTGTCCGCTGTCCAGACCGTGCAGGCCTTCACCCACGAGGCCGAAAGCCGCGCGGACTTCGGCGATCTGACCGAACGCAGCTTTGTTTCGGCCAAGACCCGGATCGAGGCGCGGGCAATCATGACGGTCATCGTGATCTTCCTGATCTTCACCGGGGTTGTTGGTGTCCTGTGGGTCGGCGCGCGGGATGTGCGGCTGGGTTTCATGACGGTCGGCGATCTGGTTCAGTTCGTCATCTACGCGGTCCTGGTGGCTGGCTCGACCGGTGCGCTGTCGGAGATCTGGGGCGAGTTGCAGCGCGCGGCGGGGGCGACCGAACGTCTGGGGGAACTCCTCGCCGCCGAGGACACGATCCGCGACCCGGCGCGTCCGAAGGCGCTGGCCCGCCCGGTCAGGGGAGCGATCACCTTTGACGATGTGACTTTCCACTATCCGTCGCGCCCAACCCGGTCGGCGCTGGAGAATGTGAGCCTGACGATCCGGGCGGGTGAGACGGTCGCGCTCGTCGGACCATCCGGCGCGGGCAAGACTACGGTGATCCAGCTGATCCAGCGATTCTGGGATCCTGAAGCCGGACGGATCACGCTGGATGGAACCGATCTGCGCGACCTCGCCCGTGCTGATTTCCGGCGTGACATCGCGCTTGTTCCGCAAGACCCGATGATCTTTGCGGCCTCGGCCCGTGACAATATCCGTTTCGGCCGCCCTGACGCGACCGATGCCGAGGTCGAGGCAGCGGCCCGCGCGGCGGCGGCACATGACTTTCTCGACGCGCTGCCGCAAGGCTATGAAACCTACGTGGGCGAACGGGGGGTGATGCTGTCGGGTGGGCAGAAACAGCGGGTTGCCATTGCCCGTGCCATCTTGCGCGATGCGCCGGTGCTGCTTCTGGACGAGGCGACCAGCGCGCTCGATGCGGAAAGCGAACGTGCGGTGCAGCGCGCCGTTGATGCGTTGGCGGCCACGCGCACCACGATCATCGTGGCCCACCGGCTGGCGACCGTGAAGAAGGCCGATCGCATCGTGGTCTTTGATCAGGGCCGGGTCGTGGCCGAAGGCACCCATGACGCGCTGGTCAGCCAGGACGGGCTCTATGCCCGGCTGGCGCGCCTGCAGTTCACCGACGGAGCCGCGGACGAAGCCGGGGCCTGAGGCCCGCCGACCGCAATCGGCACATTTGCGCCCCAGCGTCACGCTTGCCCCGTTGCCGATTTGCCGCCATCCTTCGGGCAGAGGAGACGGGCCCGGGTCGCCGGGCCGCGGGGGAGGAAGCAAATGGCAAGGTTCGCAACCGTCGCGGATCGCGATGCGATCCAGAATGCAATGTCGTACGACGAACGTGATCTGCCCGTTACGCTGTATCAGTTCCTGACCCAGGCCAGATCGGCCCACGGCGCGCGCAATGCCCTGTCGTTCCAGCTTCTCTCCGACCCGAAGGCAAAGGCGGAAACGCTGACCTGGAATGACCTGCACGGCCGGGTCACGCAGGCGGCGAACCTGTTCCGCAGTCTCGGCGTCGGCGAAAGGGACGTGGTCGCCTATCTCTTGCCGAACGCCACGGAAACCGCGGTCGTTCTGCTGGGCGGTGCGGTTGCCGGGATCGTCAACCCGATCAACCCCTTGCTTGCGCCCGAACAGATTGCCGCGATCCTGCGCGAAACCCAGGCAAGCGTTCTGGTCACGCTGAAACCGTTTCCGCATACCGACCTGCCGCAGAAAGCCGCGGCGGCACTGGCGTTTGCGCCCAATGTCCATACGGTGCTTGAGGTTGACCTGAACCGCCATCTCACCCCGCCGAAAAGCTGGATCGTGCCGCTGATCCGGCCGAAAAACCCCGCGACCCACAGGGCCCGCATCCTGCCCTTCACGTCGGCCTGCGCCCGTCAGCCGTCCGACCACCTGACCTTTTCCGACAGCACCGGCGACCGGGTCGCGGCCTATTTTCACACAGGCGGAACCACCGGGATGCCCAAGGTCGCCCAGCACAAATATTCCGGCATGATCTACAACGGCTGGCTGGGCGGCACGCTTCTGTTCGATGAAACCGACGTGCTGATCTGCCCGCTGCCGCTGTTCCATGTCTTCGCCGCCTATCCGATCCTGATGTCCTGCATCCAGTCCGGCGCGCACATGGTGCTGCCGACCCCGCAGGGCTATCGCGGCGAAGGCGTGTTCGACAATTTCTGGAAGCTGATCGAGCGCTGGCAGGTGACGTTCCTGATCACCGTGCCCACCGCCATTGCCGCCCTCATGCAGCGCCCGCTGAATGCCGATGTGTCGACCTTGCGGACGGCGATTTCGGGTTCGGCACCCTTGCCGGTCGAGCTTTACAACCGCTTCAAGGCGGCGACCGGCGTTGAGATCGCGGAAGGTTACGGGCTGACCGAGGCGACCTGCCTCGTGTCCTGCAATCCGGTCGACGGGGTCAAGAAGGTCGGCTCGGTCGGCGTGCCCCTGCCCTACAGCCATGTGCGCATCCTGCATACGAACGGCGCGGGCCAGGTGGCGAAGGAATGCGACGTCGACGAGGTGGGCGAGATCTGCGTGTCGAGCCCCGGCGTGTTCGAGGGATCGACCTATACGGAGATCGACAAGAACCGCGCGCTTTTCACCGAGGGGCGCTATCTGCGCACCGGCGATCTGGGCCGGATCGACGCCGATGGCTACCTGTGGATCACCGGGCGCGCCAAGGATCTGATCATTCGCGGCGGGCACAACATCGACCCGGCGATGATCGAGGAGGCGCTGGCCGGTCACCCGGCCGTGGCTTTCGCCGGGGCAATCGGCCAGCCCGACGCTTTCGCCGGCGAACTGCCCTGCGTCTATGTCGAGCTGACCAAGAACGCGACCGCGACCGTGGCTGAACTGACCGAATACGCCGCCGCGCGCATACCGGAACGGGCCGCGGTGCCCAAACATGTCGAAATCCTGCCGGAACTGCCGAAGACGGCGGTGGGCAAGATCTTCAAGCCCGATCTGCGCCGACTTGCGATCCGTCGCGTTCTTGACGCGGCCCTGGCCGAGGCGGGAATCGGTGCGGCGGTCGGCGAGGTCATCGAGGACAAGAAGCGCGGGCTGGTCGCCCGCCTGGAACGCAAGGGGCCGGTGGACGGGGTCGCCGTCGCAAAGCTTCTGGGCCAGTTTACCTGCCAGTGGGAGTGGCGGGACTGAACCTGCAGTTGGCCTTGCCGCGATTGTCGCGGAAATGCCGGCTGAATTCCGTTTGTTTGCCGGGATTGGTCTGGCAAGATGGGGCCGATGCTCCAGCGCGGCGGAAAGGACGTTGAAAACCATGCGTCAAGCAATGATCGTGGCACTTCTGGCGGGCCTTTCGGCACATGGGGCGGCGGCCGAGGTGACGTCGGAAACCCTGATGACGGTCAAGGACTGGGAAGTGCAGGTCGTGCGGTTTGATGACGGCGCGATCAGTTGCCTGGCCCAGGTGACGCATGGGCCGATCTCGTTTTCGCTGTGGTCTGGTGCTGACGAATTGGTTGAACTGCAGTTCTACGACGACAGCTGGGACCTCGGGGAAGGGCAGACGGCTGACCTGCAGGTCCAGATCGACAGCTACGGGGTGTGGAATCTGACGAATGCCGAGCTGCGTCTGCAGAGCGTGTTCTTCAACATTCCCGACAGCAGCGATGGCGTCGGTTTCATGAACGAGGTCATGCAGGGCAACGCGCTTTACCTTGCCAACGATCAGGGGGATCAGGTCGGAAGCTACTCGCTCGCCGGATCGCGTGCGGCGATCGGGGCGTTGATCGAATGCGTTGCCGCGCTCAAGTCCGACACGAATCCTTTCGACTGACCGACATCAGGACCGGGTGCTGACCTCTGCCCAAAGCGGCAGATGGTCCGAGGCGATCCGTGCAGTCCTTCCATCGAGGAGACCGGCACCCTCCAGATGCATTCCGTATGCCAGCGCCAGCCGGTCCAGCCGCGCGAGCGGCCGGGTCGCCGGAAAGCTTGGCCCGGGCGCATGCAGCCGGAACTCGGGGCCGAGCGCGTCCGCCCCGCCGCGGGGCGACCATTCGTTGAAGTCGCCGACGATCAGGGTGGGCATGCGTTCGCGGTGCGACAGGGCGGCTGCTATCGCCGCAAGCTGCATCCTGCGAAACCGGCTGAGCAGGGCAAGATGCACGCCGATCACCCTGAGCCGTCCTCGCCTGGTTTCCAGTTCGGTCAGGATCGCGCCGCGCGGCTCCAGCCCCGGCAGTGCAATGCGCTTCAGGGCCAAGGGCGTGTAGTCTGCGCGGATGAGCATCGTTTGTCCGTGCCAGCCCAGACTGACCGGCGACAGGGCGAAGGGCAGAAGCTTCAGCCCGGTTGCCTCTTCCGCAAGCGCGCTTGGCAGCGCGGCGGGACGATGGCCCAGACGGTGATCGACCTCCTGCAGAACGACGATGTCGGCCCGCGCATGGGCCAGGACCGCGGCGACCCTGTCCGGCCGACGGCGACGGTCCATGCCGACGCATTTGTGGGTGTTGTAGGACAGGATGCGGATTGTCATGCGCAGAACATAGGACGGGTTGCGTCGACCTTGAAGAGCCGGATGCGCGGTGTTACCTCTGTGGCATGTGGCTCGCATCGCTCAGATCGCATCCCTATGTTACACAGGCGGTCTGGGCCACCTTGGTCGTCGCCATTTTCGCCGCGCTCGCCACTGCGCGCTGGTCGCTGGCATTCGTCTCGCTGGCCACGCTGGTTCTGTCGCTTCTGCCGGTTCTGGCGGCAAACCGTTTCGGCATCCGTCTGCCGGTCCGGTTCGTGGCCTGCGTGGTCATCTTCGTCTTCGCGACGATTTTTCTGGGCGAGGCGTTCGATTTCTATAACCGTTTCTGGTGGTGGGACATCGCGCTGCACGGGGGATCGGCGATCGGGTTCGGGCTGATCGGCTTTCTGTTCGTCTTCATGCTGTTCGAAGGCGACCGCTATGCCGCGCCCGCCTGGGCCGTGGCCTTTGCGGGCTTCTGTTTCGCCCTGAGCATCGGCACGGTTTGGGAGATCTTCGAATTTTCCATGGATCAGATCTTCGGATTGAACATGCAGAAATCCGGGCTGGTCGACACGATGGGCGACCTGATCCTGAACATGATCGGGGCGGCGATCGGGGCGTTTTCCGGGTTCCTTTATCTCAAGGGCCGCCATCTGGGCGGGCTGACCGGGGTGCTTCAGGAGTTTGTCCAGAAGAACCGCCGGTTTTTCCGCAAGCTCCGCCGCTGAAGGCATCAGGTGCCGCAGAAGGTGCGTCGCACCTCCTCGGCCTCTGTCGGGGCAAGGGCGAGGTCGTCGGCGCCCGCTTGCGTGTCATAGGGCTGCGCCAGAACCTGACCCAGCCGGTGAAACGGCCCGTGATCGCCCGCGACCGCCGCGCGTATCGCCGCCTCTATCTGATGGTTGCGCGGGATATAGGCGGGATTGGCCGCGCGCATCACGCCTTTTGGGTCCGGTTCGCGCGCGATCCGGTCGTGCCAGTCGCGCGCCCAGCTTTCGAAGGCGCCGGGTTCGGCAAATTCCGCCTCGGTCCCGCCTTCGCTCAGGCCGCGGAAGGTGCGGGTGAAATCGGCGCGCTGCTGGGCCATGCGGGTCAGGAGGGTCTCAATCAGCTCGTCATCCCCCGCATCGGGGGTGGTGATCCCGATCTTGGCCCGGAAAAGCCGCAACCATTCGCCTTGGTAAAGCGCGGGGAAACGGTTCAGGCACCCGGTCAGCCGTTCGACGGCGGGCGCTTCCTCGCCCATCAGCGGCAGCAGGCACGACGCGAACTGGGCAAGGTTCCACAGCGCGACATTCGGTTGATTCTCATAGGCATAGCGCCCGAACTGATCAATCGACGAAAAGACCTTCTTCGGGTTGTAGCCGTCCATGAAAGCACAAGGCCCATAGTCGATGGTTTCGCCGGAGATCGCCATGTTGTCGGTGTTCATCACCCCATGGATGAAGCCAAGCGCCATCCAGCGGGCGATCAGGCGGGCCTGGCGTTCCATGACCGCGCTGAACAGCGTCTCCGGCCCGCTGGTTTCGGGATAGTGGCGGGCGATGACATGATCGGCCAGAAGGCTGAGCGCCTCGGTATCGTCGCGGGCGGCGAAATACTGGAAGGTGCCGACGCGGATGTGGCTGGCGGCCACCCGCGTCAGCACCGCGCCGGGGCGGGGTTCCTCGCGCCAGATCACCTCGCCCGTCGTCGCGGCGGCGAGGGCGCGGGTCGTGGGCACGCCAAGCGCGTGCATCGCCTCCGAGACGATATATTCGCGGATCACCGGCCCGACCCAGGCCCGCCCGTCGCCCCTGCGGGAGAAAGGTGTGGGGCCGGAACCCTTCAGGGCGATGTCCAGGCGGCGGCCATCGGCGGCGATCACCTCGCCCAGAAGCAGCGCCCGCCCGTCGCCCAACTGCGGCACCCAGCCACCGAACTGGTGGCCGGCGTAGGCCTGCGCCACCGGCTCGGCCCCCACGGGCAGACGGTTGCCGGTCAGAAGCTCGGGGTTGGCGCGCAATTCGTCCGGGTCGAAGCCGAGCGCCCGCGCCAGGGCGTCGTTCACGACGATCAGCACCGGCCCGGACGTCGGGACCGGGGCTTGCCGGGCAAAGAACCGGTCCGGGAGGCGGGCATAGCTGTTGTCGAAACGAGCCGTCATTTGCTGTATCCGGTCGGCGACCCTGCATGGGTCTCGCTGCTCATGTGGTCGCGGCGGCGGGGCAGGTCAAGCGCTGACCGGCTCGCTTTCGCTTTCGTCGACCAGTTCCACCCTGGCACCCAATGCCTCGGCGAGCGATTGCAGACGTGCCGCCGCCACTTCGCCGAAAAGCGCGGCCGCGCCTTTCTGCAGGCGGAAGGTCAAAAGCCCGCGCGTCGGGTCAAACGACAGCGTCCCGGCCTTTTCAGGCGCATGGGCCGACAGCATCGCGCCGAAGCGCATGGCCTTGCCCAGAATCTCGGCCTCCTGGATTTCCGCAGGGGTCAGAAGCGCGAAAAGCGGCTCAAGCCGCGATCCGGCCCGGGAATTCTTGTAGCGGTGGAGAAGGGCGAGGCCCAGAAACACCCGCTCCTGATGTGAAAGGCCGCCCAGATTGGCGCGGGTGGCATTGTCGAAGCAGACTTCCGCCCGGTAGTCGGGATGGGCGCGCCAGGTCGTGTCATGCAGAAGGCAGGCGGCCTTGACCATGCGCAGCCTTTCGGCCGAGGCCTGCTCGTAAAGCGGCAGAAGGAAGGTGAAGAGTTTCTTGCCGAAGCCCGGCATCCGCGCCATCGTCTGTTCGGCATAGCGGCAGGCTTCGATCAGCGGGTCGCGGCGGCGCAGCTTTTCCGGCATCTGCTCGTAAAGCAGCCCTTCGCGAATCCCGTAGGAGGAAACGTCGATTTCCTTCGGCGCGAAAGTTTCGACGAGTTCCTTCAGGACGAGGGCCGCAAGCGGCACCAGATCCATCCGCGCCTGCGAGGTGCCGGTTTTCGCGCGAAGCGCCTCCAGATCGGTCCGGTCGATCCAGTCCACCGTATCGAGGACCATTTTCGGATCCATGCGGTATTCGTGCAGCACCGTCATCGGATATTTGCGCCGCTCCATGTCGAGGCGCGCAATGGCCCGCCAGGAACCGCCGACAAGGTAGATACGCTCGTGATGGGTGCCCATCTGGTCGGCGAGGGTCGAGACGACGTTGCGGATATGCTTGATCAGCGTTGCCTTGCCCCCCTTGACCTGTTGCAGGCGGAAAGGTCCAAGCGGCGAGGTCACGCGCCGTCCGACCGTGCCGTTCACCAGTTCGGCCAGCTCCATCGAGTTGCCGCCGATGTCGCAGACCAGGCCTTGCGCTTCGGGCCAGCCCAGCAGCACGCCCTGGGCCGAAAGGCGGGCTTCCTCCGGCCCGTCGATGACCTGAAGCTGAAGGCCGGTTTCGCGTTCGACCTCGCGGCAGAAGTCGGGGCCGTCGGCGGCCTCGCGCGCGGCGGCGGTAGCCACGCAGGTCAGGGGCGGCAGGTCCATGCCACGGGCCAGCGCCGCGAACCGCTTGAGGGCCGCCATGGCGCGCAGGCGGCCTTCGGGATGGAGGCGGCCGGTTTCCGCAAGACCCTTGCCAAGACCCGCCATGATCTTTTCGTTGTAGAAATAGGCCGGGCTGCGGGCCGCGCCGTCGAAGACGACGAGACGCACCGAGTTCGAGCCGACGTCGACGACGCCCACCCGTTCCAGGGCACGGGCCGAAGGGTCATCGAACAGCGGATGGCCAAAGGCCACGCCATCCTCCACCGGAAGTTCGGGCTTTTTCTTCATGAACGGTCTCCGGGTGGCGGCAGCGACAGATTCCCCAGGCGAGAGACTAGCCGCTTCGGCGCGTGCTGCAAAGCGGCATGAAGAAATTTGACTGAAAATGATTGATTGTCATGGTGTTATGGTTTGCTTTGGCCTGACCCTGATTGAGCCGCCGCAGGCGCGGCGGCCCGTCCCTTGCCTCGCGTCCGCGCAAGGCGCGGCCACTCAGGGCCTCCGGCGGGGATATTTGCGGACAGAAAATGGAAAAGGGCGCGTGCTGTCAGTCGCTGGCGTGGGCGAGTTTCGGCACGTCCTTCGCGCCCGCCGAACCGCGCCCTGAGAGCGAGGGGTTTTCCATGAAGAAGCGGTGGCAGTTGAACAGGTCGGCCCCCGCCGGCAGGTCGCGCAGATAGCGGCCATCGGGTTGCAGGACCCAGCTTTGCGCCTCGTCGGCAAGGTTTGCCGCCATGATCTGGTTGACGATCTGGGCTTTCACCGTGTCGTTCATGATCTCGACCAGGGTTTCCACGCGGCGCGTCAGGTTGCGGCCCATCCAGTCGGCCGACGAGATGAAGACCCGCGCCTTCTTCGAGGGCAGGCCGTGGCCGTTGCCGAAACAGACGATGCGGGAATGTTCGAGGAAGCGGCCGACGATGGACTTCACCCGGATGTTCTCCGAAAGTCCGGCGATGCCAGGGCGCAGGCCGCAGATGCCGCGCACGACCAGGTTGATCTTCACCCCCGCCTGACTGGCCGCATAAAGCGCGTCGATGATGTCGGCCTCGATCACCGAATTCATCTTGGCCCAGATTTCCGCCGGGCGTCCGGCGCGGGCATGATCGGCCTCGACCGCGATCCGGTCGAGGAGCGAGGATTTGAGCGTGATCGGCGAGATCGCCAGATTCTCCAGCCGTTCGGGCTGCACATAGCCGGAGAGATAGTTGAAGACCTTGGTGGCATCGCGGCCAAGTGCGGCGTTGCAGGTGAAGAGGCTGAGGTCGGTATAGATGCGGGCGGTGATCGGGTGATAATTGCCGGTGCCGTAATGGGTGTAGGTCACGAGGCTGTCGCCTTCGCGGCGCACGATGGTCGAGATCTTGGCGTGGGTCTTGTAGTTGGTGAACCCATAGACGACATGGGCGCCCGCGCGTTCGAGCCTGCGTGACTGGCGGATGTTGGCGGCCTCGTCAAAGCGGGCTTTGAGTTCCACCAGCGCGGTGACGGACTTGCCGGCCTCGGCCGCCTCGCAGAGCGCCGAGACGATCGGGCTGTCCTGCGAGGTGCGGTAGAGCGTCTGCTTGATCGCCAGCACGTTCGGATCGGCTGCGGCCTGGGTCAGGAACCGGATCACCATGTCGAAGGTTTCGTAAGGGTGGTGCAGCAGCATGTCCTTTTGCCGGATCGCGGCGAACATGTCGCCGTCGTGATCCTGCACCCGTTCGGGCACGCGCGGCGTGAAGGCGGGCCATAGCAGGTCGCGGCGGCGGTCGAGCACCAGTTCCTTGAGGTCGGCCATGCCGACCATGCCCTTCACCTCGATCACCTCGTCGGGGGAGACGGCGAGTTCCTCCATGATCAGGCTGTGCAGCGCCTCCGGCGCGCCGGCGGTGATCTTCATGCGGATGACCTGACCCCGGCGCCGGCGCTTGAGCGCGGTTTCAAACTCGCGCACCAGATCTTCGGCCTCGTCCTCGACCTCCAGATCGCTGTCGCGCAGGACGCGGAAGGTGCAGTGGCCGATGTCGCGGTAGCCGGGGAAAAGCGAGCCGAGGTGGAGGAGCAGCAACTCCTCCATCGGCAGGAAGCGGGAGGAGCCGGGCAGTGCCACGAACCGGCGGATCTGCTGGGGGATCGGCAGGATGGCCTGCATCCGCCGTCCGTCGGTGGCGCGTTCCAGCTCCATCGCCAGACAGAAGCCGGTGTTGGGGATGAAGGGGAAGGGGTGCGCCGGGTCGATGGCCAGGGGGGAGAGAACCGGGAAGACCTGATTGAGGAAATAATCGTCGAGGAAGGTTTCGTCCCGGCGGGTGAGTTTGCCTCGGGTGAGAAGCGTGATGCCCGCGCCTTCCATCTCGCGCTTGAGCTTGTTCCAGACCGTCTGCTGCGTTGCCATCAGGCGGCGGGCGTCGTCGTTGATCCGCCTGAGTTGCTCGGCGGGCGGCAGCCCGTCATCGGACGGCAGGGCATTCCCTGCCCGCGCCAGCTGGCGCAGGCCCGCGACGCGGACGGTGTAGAATTCGTCAAGGTTGGTGGCGGAGATTGACAGGAACCGCAGACGCTCCAGCACTGGCACGCTGGGGTTGCGGCTTTCGTCCAGGACGCGCCAGTTGAAGGCAAGCCAGCTGAGTTCGCGGTTGAAGAAGCGGCGCGGCCCGGCGGTCTCTTCCGGCGGAAGGGCGGTTGGCGCGGGGAAGGGGGCCTTGAGGAAATCGGCTTGCGTCATGGGGGGCTTATCGGGGCTGACTGTAACGCTTTGATGAAAGGATCATGGGGCGCGGCCCTGCTCGCTGTCCAGCACTTCTGCGGCCAGCGCCCGCGTGACGGGCCGACCAAGGGCCAGCGCGCGGGAATCGAGTGCGGCCACCAGCGCGTGGACGGTCGCGAACGACCGATCCATGCGCGAGATGAGATAGGCGATCAGGCTGGGCGCGACCCGAAGCTGGCGATCGGCAAAAAGCTTGAGGAAAACCGCGGAGAGGAGCGCGTCATCAGGGGCGGCGATCGTCGCACGCGCCGTTGCTTCCATCCGGCTTTGCAGGTCGGCAAGGCCCAGACCCCAGCGGGCCGGATGGTCATCGGCGGTCAGGAGGAGCTGGCCCCCTGCCGCGAGGATGAGGTTGTGCAGATGGAAAAGCGATGTTTCGGCTTCGGACTGGCCGGCAATCCGGTCCGCGTCCTCCACCAGAACCTTCCTTCCGGCGGCCAGCCGAGCGACTGTCGCGCCTTGCAGATCGGCGGCCTGCACCGTCACAGCACCGGTGCGACTGGCCCAGACAGCGGCCAGATGGCTCTTGCCGGCCCCCTTTGGCCCGACCAGCAGCAGTTTGCCCTGCGGCCAGCGGTCCGGCGCGTCGATCATTGCGACCGCGACGGCATTCGCGGGCGAGACGAAAAAATCTTCGCGCCCCAGTGCCGTGCGCACCGGCAGGTTCAGGGTCATCTGCCGCGGCATCAGCCCTCGTCCTGACCCACGATGCCGCCGCGATAGAGGCGGCTGTTCACATAATGGCCGATGCCGAAACGGGCCAGGACGCCGATTGCAGCGGCGACCGGCACCGCGACGAGCATTCCGACGAAACCGAAGAGCGTTCCGAAGGCCGAAAGCGCGAAGAGCAGCCAGACCGGATGCAGCCCCACTGATTTGCCGACAAGGCGCGGGGTCAGGATGTTGCCTTCCAGGAACTGGCCGATGGCGAAAATGCCCGCGACAATCCCGATCTGCGTCCAGTCGCCCCAGAATTGAAAGAGCGCCAGCCCGATGGCAAGGCCCCCGCCGATCAGCGCGCCGACATAGGGGATGAAGGTGATCAGTCCGGCAATCGCGCCGATGATCAGGCCGAATTGCAGTCCGGCGAACATCAGGGCCACGGAATAGTAGGTGCCGAGGATCAGGCAGACCGATACCTGCCCGCGCACGAAACCTGCCAGAACCCGGTCGATGTCGCGGCCGATCGCCCGGATCTGGTCGCGGTAATCAAGCGGCAGCGCCGCGTCGATCCGGGCGACCATATGGTCCCAGTCCAGCAGCATGTAGAAGGCGACGACCGGCACGACGATGATGAAGACGATGAAATTGATGACCGACATGGCCGACGAGAGAAGGCCGCCGGCCAGTTCGCCGCCCCGCGCCTGGATCGTCTTGCCCAGCGCCGCGAGCGTGTCGCGCACGACTGAGTCCTGGTCCATGATTTTCGGGAAACGCGCGGTCAGGAAACCTTGCAGGTCGCCGAGGATGGTCGGGGCGGCGTTGACCAAGAGGACAAGCTGGCGCACCAGCATCGGGATGATCAGAAGCGCAAGCAGGACGAAAACCAGAAGCGCTGCGACCGAAATTGTCGCCGTCGCCGCCGTGCGCGACAGGCCCAGACGTTCCAGGCGATCGGCGATCGGGTCGAGGAAGTAGGCGATGGCACTCCCGACGATGAAGGGCAAGATCACATCGCCCAGCCCCCAGAGGACGGCAAAAAACACGAGTGCCGCAATGCCCCAGTAGGTCGCCTGCTGCCGCGCCGGCAAAGCCATGGGCAATCTCCTTCTTCTGTCGCGCGATCTAAGCGCAGCGCCCCCACTTGCACAAGGGCGCGAGGGATGGTTCCGTCGGTGGCCGTCGCTTGCCTCGTGTGGCGCTTTCGCTTAAGCGGAGGGCAAACCAAGCCAGCGAAAGTGCCGTTCATGCGCCTCAGCCGTTACTTCCTTCCGGTTCTCAGGGAAAATCCTGCCGAGGCGCAGATCGTCTCGCACCGCTACATGCTGCGCGCGGGCATGATCAAGCAGCAGGCGGCGGGGATCTATTCCTGGCTGCCGCTTGGCTACCGGGTGCTGAGGCGGATCGAGCAGATCGTGCATGAGGAGCAGCAGCGCGCGGGTCACATTCCGCTTCTGATGCCGACCTTGCAGCCGGCGGATCTCTGGCGGGAAAGCGGGCGATACGACGACTATGGCCAGGAAATGCTGCGGATCCGCGACCGGCATGAGCGCGACATGCTCTATGGTCCGACGAACGAGGAGATGATCACCGACATCTTCCGCAGCCACGTCACTTCCTACAAGGACCTGCCGCTGACGCTCTATCACATCCAGTGGAAGTTCCGCGACGAGATGCGTCCGCGTTTCGGCGTGATGCGGGGCCGCGAGTTCCTGATGAAGGACGGCTACAACTTCGACGTGGATCGCGACGCGGCGCTGCATGCCTACAACCGCCACATGGTCAGCTATCTGCGCACCTATGAGCGCATGGGCCTGACCGCCATCCCGATGCGCGCGGCCTCTGGCCCGATCGGGGGCGACAATACCCATGAGTTCCTTGTGCTCGCTTCGACAGGCGAGTCAGAGGTGTTCTATGACGAGGCGGTGGTGGATCTGAAGCTCGGTGACCGGCTGGTGGACTATGACAACCGCGCCGAAGTGGCGGGAATCTGCAAGGAGTTCACCACGCTTTATGCGCGCACCGACGAAACGCATGATCCGGCCCAGTTCGACGAGATCCCCGAGGGTCGCCGCAAGGTCGGCCGGGGCATCGAGGTCGGACAGATCTTCTATTTCGGCACCAAATATTCCGAGGCGATGGGCGCCACCGTGGTGACCGCCGACGGCAGCCGCGTGCCGGTGGAGATGGGCAGCCACGGGATCGGCGTGTCGCGCCTGCTGGGGGCGATCATCGAGGCGAACCACGACGACAAGGGCATCATCTGGCCCGAGGGGGTCACGCCCTTCCCGGTCGGCATCGTCAATCTCAAGCAAGGCGATCCGGCGACCGACGCGGCGAGCGAGAACCTTTACCAGGCGCTGGCGGCCAGGGGGCTCGAGCCGCTTTATGATGATCGCGACGAGCGGGCCGGGGCGAAGTTCGCCACGATGGACCTGATCGGCCTGCCCTGGCGGATCACCGTCGGGCCGCGCGGGTTGGCGAGCGGCAAGGTCGAGTTGACGAGCCGCCGGACGGGCGCGAGCGAGGATCTGTCGGCCGAGGCCGCCGTGGACCGCATCGCCGGGATCTACGCGGCCCATCGCTGAATGCGGGACCGGCGGGGGCGCTGCCCCCGCGCCCCCGGGATATTTGAGCCAGAATGAAGGGGGATTGGCTTACCCCCGGTGCCGGAGAGTGACATGGCCGGATCGACGAGGCCCTTTTCCGCTTTCGAGTTCATGATCGCCTGGCGCTATCTCAGGGCGCGGCGCGCCGAGGGCGGCGTGTCGGTGATGACCTGGATCAGCCTGATCGGGATCGCGCTGGGCGTGATGGCGCTGGTGGCGACGCTGGCGGTCCGCGCCGGTTTTCGCGCTGAATTTGTCGATACGATCCTGGGCGCGAATGCCCATGTGACGGTCTACAAGCCCTATTACACGAATGCCGAAGGGGTCACGAGCAAGGCGCTTCTGGACTACGATGCGCTGGCGGCGCGGCTCGTCGCCGTGGAAGGGGTCACGCGAGCGGCGCCTGTGGTGCGCGGACAGGCGATGGTGACCTTCGGCGACCGGTCAAACGTGGCCGAAGTGTTCGGACTGACCGCGGAAAACCTGCGCGCCATTCCCCGCATTGCCGGGTCCGATCAGGCGCTGGGCGACATTGGTGCGTTCGACGGCGGCATCGCCATCGGCACCGGCATCGCGCGCGATCTCGGGGTCATGCCGGGCGACAAGGTCAAGCTGATCCAGCCCAACGGCGCCCGCACCGCCTTTGGCACCAGCCCGCGGGTGAATGTCTATGAGGTCGTCTATATCTTCAGTGCCGGACGCTATGACATCGACCAGACGCGCATCTACATGCCGCTCGCCGAGGCGCAGAGTTTCTTCAACCGCGAAGGATCGGTCGACGAGATCGAGCTTTACGTGGCCGATCCCGAACGGGCCGACGATCTGATCCGGCCCCTGGCCGATGCGGCAGGGGAGGACGTGCAGTTCTGGACCTGGCGGGACGCGTCGGGGGCGTTCCTCAATGCCCTGGCCATCGAGGACGACGTGATGTTCGTGATCCTGTCGCTTGTCGTGCTGATCGCCACGATGAACATCACCTCCGGCCTGGTGATGCTGGTCAAGAACAAGGGGCGCGATATCGGCATCCTGCGCACCATGGGGTTGAGCGAGGGGTCGATCCTGCGGGTCTTTTTCCTGTGCGGGGCCTTTACCGGGGTGATCGGCACGATTGCGGGGGTCGGGCTGGGCTGCCTTCTGGCGCTCAACATCGATCAGATCATGGCGGCGGTGAACTGGGCTTCGGGAGGCAACGCCTGGGATCCGTCGATCCGGGGGATTTACCGGCTGCCCGCGCGGCTTCAGGGCTGGGACCTGGTGCGCGCCACCGGGCTGGCGCTGATCCTGTCATTCATCGTCACGATCTTTCCGGCGCGCCGGGCCGCCCGGCTGAACCCGGTGGAGGCGCTGCGCTATGAGTGAGGCGGTGCTGGAGCTGAGCGGGATCAGCAAGATCTACAACCGGGGCAGGGCGGCCGAGATCGTGGTGCTCGAAGGGCTCGACCTCCGGGTCGACCGCGGCGAGGTGGTGGCACTTGTCGCGCCGTCAGGGGCGGGCAAGTCGACCCTTCTGCATATCGCCGGGTTGCTGGACCTGCCTGACAGCGGATCGGTCAGCATCAACGGTCGCGATACGGCCGGGCGGGGGGACAGGGCGCGCACGGCAGTGCGGCGCGCAGAGGTCGGGTTCGTCTACCAGTTTCATCATCTCCTGCCCGAATTTTCGGCGGCCGAGAACATCGTCCTGCCACAGCTGGCCAACGGGGTCGCCCGCAAGGCGGCCGACGCTCGCGCCGCCGAACTCTTGGACCGTGTGGGCCTTGCCGCGCGGGCCGGGCACCGGCCGGCGGCCCTGTCGGGCGGCGAACAGCAGCGCGTGGCCTTCTGCCGGGCGCTGGCGAACGGGCCGAAGCTCCTGCTTGCGGACGAGCCAACCGGAAACCTCGATCCCGGCACCTCGGATCAGGTGTTCCGGGTGCTGATGGAGATGGTGCGTGCAACCGGCCTGTCGGCGGTGATCGCGACCCATAATCTGGAACTGGCCGAACGGATGGATCGCATCGTTCGCCTGAAGGGTGGTCAGCTCCTGCACTGATCCTGATCAAGGACCGCTGCAGGCTCCGGGTGCAAGCTCGATCCGTCAGCGGAGGGACGGTCATGGTACAGGACAGAGCAGGAAATGCAGGGTTGATCGCCGGGGGGCTGGCTAGCGCCACCCGCTGGGGCACCGGGCGGTCAGCGTGCGAAGCAGCGCGATTTCTTGCCGAACCCTGCGGGTGAGCAGATGTAGGAGCCTTTGCCGAAGAAACGCGATTTGCGTGGCTGGGTGCCTTCGGTGCTGACCAGCACGGCATTGGACAGCTGGCTCCTGGTCGACTTCCTGGCCAGCCAGTTGAAGGTGACGCCGTTGGCCAACTGAACTGCAACGGCGCGCGGGGCGGTCGTCCCGGACTGTGCCTGCGCAGCCGAGAGCGCAAGACCCATAACAAAAGCGGCAATTGCCGAGGCGCGCAGAACGGGCGCGAGCGAAATCTGGACCACTTCGGAACCTTTCAACGTTCGGGCCGTGACACGGGGGAAGCGTTCCTGAACATCGACAGCAGCGTCGAGCGGTGAACGGTTTTCGTGGCGTCAGCGGTGGCAACTGGATCAATCTATGGGCGAGCAATGCGCCGAGATTGTGGCTCCGAAATTCTCGAAATTGGGCATTCTGCCCGAAAAGACGCGGCCCGCCACAGTTCCGCCGCACTCCGCAGCGAAGGGGGAAGCGTCCGGCCTGACCGCTCTGCGGTGGGCTGTGAGTGGCGGATACGTCCCCGGCCGCCCTCGCCATTGTCCTCGGACCAATGGCGGACAATGGCTCGACATCGCTTCTCGGGTGACCGCAAGGGCCAGCACCCCAAGGACCATCTCGCCCGCTTCCGCGGCTGGATACATGCCGACGGATATGCCGGGTTCGAGGATCTCTACCGTTCCGGCGCCATCCGCGAGGTCGCCTGCATGGCCCATGTCCGGCGCAAGTTCGTCGACATCCACCGGTCGCAAGGCCCTCCAATCGCCGAAGAGGCCATCGGCCGGATCGCGCAACTCAACGCCGTCGATCCGAACGCCTGGCTCGCCGACACCCGCGCCCGCATCCCCGACTGCAAGATCAACAAGGTCGATGACCTGCTCCCTTGGCGCTGGAACAGGTGGCAGTCAGGCCGGACGGTTACTGATCGCCTGCGTCCGCTGCCGGATCAGAGGCTCGCGCACGCGAAACACGGCCGCCGCGCCGCGTCGCAGATCGCCCCGGCATCTGCCATGGCGTTCTTCTGGCGCTTCGGGAACGGCTTCCCGTAGGCCGGAGAGATCAGCCGCACCTCATGACCCGGCTTCGATGTTTCGCGGCCCCGGAACCGAAGGTCCGCGCAGCGGAATGCGCGCCCGAACAGGCTTCCATGGCGACAGCGCAGCGCGGTTGCCGGCCGAAAAACTCCAGCACTTGGCCCCGCCGCAGCTGTTTGCGGAGCCCGGCCCGGCCAGCCTCGTCCGCCCCGTGAATCTGGAACACCTTCTCCGCCAGGTCCAGCCCGATCGTGGTAACTTCGCCCCGGGACGCCTGCGCTTGTGGATTGCCGCAAACCCACCATGGCACAGTGATGCCGTCGGGGGGCGGTCACATCATCAGAGCCCTCCCCACCACTCCGGCGCGCTATGAATGCGCGCCTTGTACGCTCTCTAATTCCACCTACTCCCCCTTTGCCCCACTTGGCACCGTCCGGCACGAACGGTGAACCCCTTGGCCTCCGGCTCGCGCCTCCGGCCAATCGGACCGGGGACCGCGCCACCGGCGCATTCCCTGCCGGTCCTCGGGCGCCTCACCACACCCGCCATCAATCCTTGAAAAGTCCTCAACGCGAAGCCTCGACCAATTGTTCAGCAACACTTCTGCCCTCTGTCCGAACTCGGACAAAGCCCGCCTCACCCCTCACGCCGGACGCGGCAGAACCGTATAGACCCGGCCGATGAAGGTCCGGAACTCGCTCATGAAGTTGCGCAGGAAGGTCTCGGTCGTCTCGACGCTGACCTCGCCCTCGTCCGAAATCAGGTCGGGCGTGAACTGGATATAGGCCTCGATCGCGTTCATCATCGGCGAGTTGCAGAAACCCAGGATGCTTTTCAGATGCTGCTGCCCGACCGCCGTGCCGATCGCCCCCGGCGAGGCGCCGATGATCGCCGACGGCTTGCGGGTGAAGGAATTCTTGCCATAGGGCCGGCTCGCCCAGTCGATGGCGTTCTTCAGCCCGCCGGGGATCGACCGGTTGTATTCCGGCGTCACGAACAGCACCGCCTCGATCTTGGCCAGCGCCGCCTTGTAGTCGCGCGCGGCCGGCGGGAAATCGGCGTCGTAATCATAGCTGTAAAGCGGCAGGTCACCGAAGCCGATCTCGCGCATCTCCAGATCGTCCGGCGCCAGCCGGACCAGGGCCTTGGCAAGCTTGCGGTTGATCGAGCCTTTGGCAAGGCTCCCGACGAAATATCCGACCTTGAAGTTGGACATAGTTCCCCCCCTGTTCGCTGGATGAAAACCGCTGACAGCCCGGGCGTCGCCTTGCCGGACCTTATACCACGGCACGGCAAGGGGTGCTACCGGCACGCCCTCGGATGCGGCTCGACCCGGCCGGACGGCGGGTGAAACCGCCGCGATAAACTCCGCGCCAACCCCCGCAGTCCCGTGCTATTCTCACCCCGTGCCGCAGGATCGATCTGTCCGTGCATGGTGCCCGGGGGCGCTCTTGCGGCCGCGAGGGGGGACAAGATGGCGCGTTACATCATCACCGGCGGCTATACGGCCGTCGCCATGAAGGGCATGGTCGCCAAGCCCAGCGACCGGGCGGCGGCGGCCGGGGCGCTCGTCGCCGCGGCGGGCGGCAAGCTCGAAAACTTCTACCTGACCACCGGCGACAGCGACTTCCTGATGGTCGTGCAAAGCGACAACCTTCCCAACATGCTCGCCGCGCTGATGGTCGCCGGCGGGTCGGGCGCGGTTTCGGGGCTGAAGACGGTGCAGGCCTTCTCCTCCGATGAGTTCCTCGCCGCCCAGAAGGTCGCCGGCGGCATCGCCGCCCGCTATCAGCCGCCGGGCTGATCCGCCCGGTCGGAGGTGCCGGGCGCGGCACTGCCGCCGCCGCGCCCGACATACGCTTGCCATACGCTTGCCATACGTTGTGCATACGTTTGGCACACGGCCCTTGGGCCGCCGATTGTTTCCGGGGCAGGGCTTTGGCGTTAACCGGCCATTAACCCTGATGCCCGATGTCTTGCGTCATGAAACGCCTCATCCCCCTCCTGATCCTCGCCGCCTGCGGTGCCCAGCCCGCGCCCACCTTCTTCGGCGCAACCCGGCATGAGGTGACGCTGGGCGGCATCAATTTCGTGATCTTTCAGAAGGGTAACCGGGCGGAGGTCGTGCGCCTTGGCTACCTGACCCGGCCTGAGCGCGCGGCGGTCCCCGACCTGATGGTCCGGGCCGCCGAGCAGACCACCGGCTGCAAGGTCATCCCCGGCTCGATGATCACCGGCCTGCCGGGCGACACGGGGGAGGCGAAGTTTCGTCTAAACTGCTGAGATCACTTCAGAAAAGCCATGAGTGCCGCCTCGAACTCCCGTGGCTTGTCGGCGTGCAGCCAATGCCCGGCCCCCGGCAGTTTCGCCAGAACCGCCTTGGGGAAATAGCCCTTGATCCGGTCGCGATGGTCCGGCCGCACATAGTCGGACGCGGCCCCCGACAGGAACAGCGTCGGCCCGTCATAGCGGCCCGTCACCCCCTCCGGCCAGCCGACGATCCCGTTCATCTCCGCATCCAGAACCGGCAGATTCAGCCGCCAGCGCGGCGGTTTTTCTTTCAGATCAAGCGATTGCAGCAGGAAAGCCCGCGTGCCTGCGTCGGGCACGGCGGATTGCAGCCGCCGGTCCGCCTCGCTCCGCTGGGTCAGGTCGGACAGGTCCAGCCCCGCCATCGCCCGCACCAGATGCCGGTTCGAATGGCCGTAAGCCACCGGCGCGATGTCGGCCACCACCAGCCGGTTGACCAGATCCGGCCGGGTCAGCGCCAGCACCATCGCCGCCTTGCCGCCCATCGAATGGCCGACCACATCGAAGGGAATGCCATCGCTTTCAATCACTTGCGCCAGGTCGCCCGCCATGTCGGCATAGGTCTGCGTCTCCGCCCGGAAACTGTCGCCGTGATTCCTCTGGTCGACCGCCACCACCCGGCGGCCATCCGCCAGCCGCCGCTGGATCGCCCCCCAGTTCCGCGCCGACCCAAACAGACCATGCACGATCAATAGGGGCGGCAGCGCCGTATCGTTGCCATATGTCACACGATGAAGCATGCCCGACCCTATCGCGCCATCCCGCCCCTTTCCAGCCCGCTTCCGCCCGATTATCCTCCTCCCGACGGAGGGATGATGTCGATCAGTGTGCAGCAGATGGCCGACCGCGTGGCCGAACTGATGGAAGCGCGCCTTCGGGTGCGCGGCACAGGACTTGCCGCCAAGCTGAAGCGCGGCCGACGGCATTTGCCGAAGCGGGTGCTGCTGGCCGCCGAAGCCCTGGCCGAAGCTGACCGTCAGGCGCAGATCCCCCAACTTCAGGCGCGCATCGACCGCGAGGCGACGGCACAGGCCTATGACATTTGCGTGCGCTACCTGAAGCCCCTTGGGGCAGGCGCCCGGCGGCGGGCCTTTCTGTGGAGCCTCGCGGGCTCTGCGGCAGCCGTGTCGCTGGTCACGGCGGCGATGGCTGTGACGGTTCTGTTCTGGCAGGGGTTTCTATAGGAAAGGGGGCCGAGAAGCCCCCCTCCAGTGTCAAAATCCGCAGGTTGGCTTACAGCCCCGGATAAAGCGGGAAACGGTCGCAGAGCGCCTTGACCTTGGCGCGGACGGCGGCTTCGACGGCGCTGTTGCCTTCTTCGCCGTTGGCGGCCAGGCCATCGACCACTTCGACGATCCAGTCAGCGATCTGGCGGAACTCGGCCTCCTTGAAGCCGCGGGTGGTGCCTGCCGGGGTGCCCAGACGCACGCCCGAGGTGACCATCGGCTTTTCGGGGTCGAACGGCACGCCGTTCTTGTTGCAGGTGATGTGGGCGCGGCCGAGCGCCTGTTCGGTCGCCTTGCCGGTCACCTTCTTCGGGCGCAGGTCGGCCAGCATCAGGTGGTTGTCGGTCCCGCCCGAAACGATGTTGATTCCGCCCTTCATCAGCTGGTCGGCCATGGCGCGGGCGTTCTTGACGATCTGGGCCGCATAATCCTGGAACGACGGGTCCAGCGCCTCGCCGAAGGCCACCGCCTTGGCGGCGATCACATGCATCAGGGGGCCACCCTGAAGGCCGGGGAACACGGCGGAATTCATCTTCTTGGCGATGTCTTCCTTGTTGGTCAGGATCATGCCGCCGCGCGGGCCGCGGAGCGACTTGTGGGTGGTCGTCGTGACCACATCGGCATGGGGCAGGGGCGAGGGATGCTGGCCCCCGGCGACGAGGCCCGCGATATGGGCCATGTCCACCATCAGGTAGGCGCCGACTTCATCGGCGATCTTGCGGAAGGCCGCCCAGTCCCAGACGCGGCTGTAGGCGGTGCCGCCGGCGATGATCAGCTTCGGCTTGCTGGCCAGCGCGGTTTCGCGGATCGCGTCCATGTCCAGCCGCTCGTCCTGCTTGCGCACGCCGTAGGACACGACGTTGAACCACGTGCCGGACATGTTGACCGGCGAGCCATGGGTCAGGTGGCCGCCCGAATTCAGATCGAGCCCCATGAACGTATCACCCGGCTGCAGAAGGGCCAGAAACACCGCCTGGTTCATCTGGCTGCCCGAGTTCGGCTGAACGTTGGCATAGCCGCAGTTGAAGAGTTTCTTGGCGCGTTCGATGGCCAGGGTTTCGGCCACATCGACGAACTGGCAGCCGCCATAGTAGCGTTTGCCGGGATAGCCTTCGGCATATTTGTTGGTCATCACCGAGCCTTGCGCCTCCATCACCGCGCGGCTGGCGATGTTTTCCGAGGCGATCAGCTCGATCTCGTCGCGCTGGCGGCCAAGCTCGTTCACGATCGAGCCGTAAAGCTCGGGGTCGCGCGACGACAGGGGTTCGGTGAAAAACAGATTCTGGGCGGTCATGCTGGTCTCCTCGGTCCCGGTTGGGCGGGGTTGTAGCCTAGCTGACGCAAGGCGAAAAGCCGGAAACCGACCAGTTTTGCAACTGCGGCGAAACAAAGTTCACTATCGGAAACTTCCCGCCTCGGACGGGCCTTGGTCAGACGACGGTGAAATCCGTGCGCCATGGTCGCAACGCGCACCGTTGAGGGCGACATCGCCCATCATGCCCATGGTCGGGGTCGTGGCGAGTGTGAACGTCCGCGTTTCGGCCGTCCGGGCCGCCGGCGGCGCATGACCGGCCAGTCCGTTCGCAACGCCGAGGCACAAGATACCGCCTGCCCGTGCCCTGAGGACGGGACAGAACAGCTAGAACAGGCCGGTGATCGCCTGGGCAGCGATGCCAAGTGCCGCGGAAAGTGCCAGCACAGGGAAAAGTCCCCAATGCCGCAAAAGCAGCAGAACACCCGCGATGGCCATGATCCCCAGCGACGGCAGACTCAGGCTGGCAAGGTCGGGCCAGGGCAGGGTTACAGGCCCCACGGATCGTTCCGCCACCCGTGCGAACAGCACATGGAGCGCGAACCACAGCGACAGGCTGCCGATGACGCCGACCACGGCGGCGGTGATACCCGCCAGCGCCGCCTGCAACCGGGGGCGGCGGGCGATCTGGTCGATATAGGGGGCAAAGGCGAAGATCCACAGGAAGCAGGGCACGAACGTCACCCAAAGGGTCAGCACGGCAGCCGCCAGCGCCAAACCTGCCCCTCCCTGTCCGTATCCGGCGACATAGGCGACGAATTCGGTCACGAGGATCAACGGGCCGGGCGTGGTTTCGGCAAGGCCCAGCGCGTCGATCATCTGCCCGGTCTGCAGCCAGCCCAGATCCTGCACCACGGCTTGCGTCATATAGGCCAGCACCGCATAGGCGCCGCCGAAGGTGACAAGCGCGAGCTTGGAAAAGAACAGCCCGAGCGTGAGGAGAAAGCTCTGCCCGGAGAGCCAGAGCGCGAGAAGCGGCGCCCCCCAAAGCGCCAGCCCGATGCCAAGGGTGGCGGGCAGATGGCCATGCCCGGCATCTGATCGTGACGCAACGGCTGGCGGTTGCGCGGCGGGCTGGGCCATCATGCCGACAAGGGCCGCCAGCAGGATGATCAGCGGAAAGGGCAGGCCGAAGAAGAAAAGACCGACAAAAGCCAGCACTGCGACCCAGCGATGCAGGGCCCCCTTCAGTGCCCGGCGCCCGACCCGCAGCAAGGCCTCGATCACGATCACCGCGACGCAGGCCTTGACGCCCAGGAACAGCGCCTGGATGCCGGACAGATGGCCCCACTGCACATAGGCCGCGGCAAGGGCGAGGATCACCAGCGCACCGGGCAGAACGAAAAGAAGCCCCGCCAGAAGTCCACCCGCGATCCCTTTCAGGCGCCATCCGGCGTAGGTCGCGAGCTGCATCGCCTCCGGCCCCGGCAGCAGCATGCAGAAGGACAGGGCGCGCAGATAGTCCTGCTCCTCCAGCCAGTGCTTTTCATCGACCAGTTCACGGTGCATCAGCGCGATCTGCGCAGCCGGGCCGCCGAAGGATAGAAAGCCGATCCGTCCGAAGGTGCGCCACATCTCGGGCCAGGGAACGGTCGTGGCCATCGTCATCCCCTGCGCCCCTGCGGCCAGTCGTGGCCCTCGGCGAACCCGTCGCGGGCCCAGCGGTAGAGCGCGTCGTAAAGCGTCATGCCGGCCTCCAGCTGGGCCAGATCGTCGCGATACTGGCGCGAAAGGCCGACCGACAGCGCCAGAAGGCCCGCCGCCTGCGGGGCAAGATCGTGCCGGTCGGTATCGGCCGCGCGCACGACCAGCGCCAGCCGGTCGAGTGCTTCGGAATGAAGCGCGAAATCGTCAAGGAACGCGTCGAAGCTGCACAGATCGCCGCGATGTGAGAAGCGGGTGTCTTCGATGTCGAAAGGGATTGCGTCGAAACGGTCGGCAACGGCCTGAACCTCGCCCGCCGCCACGTAGAGAAAGCGGGCGTCCGGGTCGACGAAGCGGCGGATCAGCCAAGGGCAGGCGATGCGGTCGACCTTCGGCCGCTGGCGCGTCACCCACAGGCTGGCGCGCGCCGGGACCAGCGCGGCGGGCAGGCAGGGCAGACCTGCGGCGACGGCCTCCAGCCAGCCGCCCTCCAGGATTTCGGCTGGATGGCCCAGAAGGCGCAGCAGCGCGGCGGCCCCTTCCGACAGCTTCCGCCCGCGCTGACAGAGAAGGACCGCTCCGTTCGGACCGATCCGGTCCGAAAGGTCGGCCACCCGGTCAGGGGCGATGCGCAGCGCGCCGGGCAACAGGCGCGGATCGGCGGCGAAATCCTCCTCAAGCCGCACGTCGATCAGGGTTGGCGCCTCGGGTGTGCCGATCAGGCGCGCAAGCTGCGGTGCGGAAATGGCGGCGAAGGCAGGCATGGCATCCTCCGTTCAATCGGGATGCGACGCTCCGGCCAAGGCCTCACGGGGCGCGTCAGCTTTGGCCCCATGGCCTAGGGGTGCCACCCTCGGCCTTCTCCGTCAAGTGGCCTTCATCCCAGCGGGCGGGCGATTTCGCGCAGGATCTTCAGGCGGATCGCGCGCGGATAGTCGGTGTGCAGGACGGCCGTGACAACGAAACCGCCCTTGGTGATGACCTGGCGGCGGTAGAATTCGCTGATCGCCACCCCGATCCCCTCGATGGCGATGGCGTTGATCGAGATGCCGGCGGCAATGGCGCGGGCGCGCGCGTCGGCCAGAGAGGCCCCGGAGTTCTGAATGCCGTCCCCCGAAATGTCGATCACCCGGCGCGGGCAGCGGGCGACATCGTCGAACTGTTTGACGGCAAAGGAAATCGCGTCGCCGACAGCCGTGTCGGCCTTGCCGAATGCCCGCTCCTGGAGGGCGGCGGCCTCGGCAAATTCGGCAAGTCGTTCGGCATTGTCGATCCGTCGCCAGGGCTGGACCAGCTTCTGCATGCCGGTCGAAGACCATTGCATGATCGCCAATGCGACCCGGCCCTGGACCAGCGCGGCGGCAATTTCGGGATCCTTGAGCGCGGCGGCCGTTCCTTCGGTCTGGAGCAGATATTCGGCGTCATCCACCGATCCTGAGACATCAATCGCGAGCAGAAGTGCGAGTTGACAGTCACGCGCGGCATCGGCGGGCCGAGGCGTCAGACCAAGGGCGAGGGCAACGCACAAAAGCACCGGCCAAGCCCGACCGGACGTCGGGCGGCCTGTGTGGCGGAGGCGTCCGGCACGGCGCATGACCATGGCCCATCATGCCGTGCGACCGGGTTTGCGGCAAGCGGCGGATCAGCCCAGCCGTTCGCCACCGAGGAGCAGCAGGAACGCATCGTCGGGCAAAAGGCCGACGCCGGCGAAGAACGTCAGGAAATCGAACGAGTTATAGGCCTCGGCGATCCGGTTCCCTTCAAAGCGCATCATCACCTGGCCCACGGCCTCGACCGGGCGCATGTCACGTGCGCTTTGGGCGCGGACGGTGGTGTGCGCCCAGAGCCAGTCGGCACCCTCGTGCCAGCGGTCGATGGAGATGGTCAGATCGCGCACCAGTGCCCGCAGCGCCGGAACCAGCGCGCGGAAATCCTCAGGCCCGACCTGCCCATCGGCCAGAAGCCCCTCGGCCCCGGCGCGGGGCTGGAAGAAGCTTTCGATCCGGTCGAGTTCGGCCCTGATCCAGACGGTCTGGAACCAGTCCCTGAGGATGTCGATCTTCTCTGCCATGTGCGCGGCCTTCGCGGAATGAACCAAGGGGGAAACGACCGGGTGTGGGTCTGGCGCGCGATGCGTCAAACCCCACCCGGCCGGAGGATACTCAGAACCCTTACGCCAGCCCCGGATGCGGGGCTTGCCGCAACTCTAGGGGCGGAGGGTTTAGAAATGCTGAAGCGGAGAGGGGGAAGGTGCAGGCTTCTGTTGCCAGGTGCCTGCGGACCCCGCCTTACGCGGCTAAGCGCAAGGGCTTGGTTTCGGCAACCCGAGCTGCTTACGCAGCCAGAGCCATAGCCGGAGCACGGTTGTTATTGGCAACTGTACATTTTGGACCGATAACGGTGGTACCTCACCGAGACAAAGCAAACCCCTTTAGGCGTTCGTCGATCCTGTTTCGACCCCATGACCCGCCAATACCGGGTTTTGGTGGAGTCGCCGGGTACCGCCCCCGGGTCCGATCCGATTATTACGAGCGCGTTTATGTCCATAGACCGGGCGTACCCGGACGGGTTGAATATAGGCGGGGCCGCGCCGGGGCGCAAGGATGCGTGCGGCCCCTTCGGCGCGGCCCTTGCCATATTCGCTTGGCAGACAGGGGCCGGAGCGCAACCAAGGCGAGAGTTTCATGCAGGTTTCCCTGCTGGCAGTTCTCTCGCTCGCCGCCTGCAAGGAGCGGTTTGTCTGGCGGCAGAAGATCGCCGTGACCGTCGAGACGCCATCGGGCGAGGTTTCGGGATCGTCGGTCAGTGAGGTAAGCTGGCAGGAGAATATGTTCAAGGACGGTAGGCGCTGGACCCTGGCAGGCCGTCCTGTCGTCGATGATCAGGCCGGACAGAACGCCCTTCGCCTTCAGCACATCCCGCAGCGCGTCGAGCAGCTCGTTGTCGGTGAAATGGCGGCTGCGCGCATCGACGATTGCGCGCGCCCGAAGAAAAAGGGCGCTTTCAATGATCGGCGGCGTTGTTGCATAACCCTGACCTTTGAGGATTCACATTGTGAATACATGAGGTTAGATGGATCGCATGAGCAAGCCGACACCCGCCCGCTATCGCACCAGGAACTGGTCCAGCTACACTGCGGCACTGCGCAAGCGGGTCGCTGCTGATCTGGCTGGACAAGGAGATGACCTGGCTCGCGCCGCCTGATGGGAGCCCTGGTCGGCCTTCGGTGGGCAACAGAGTCAGTTTACCTGCAATTCCACAGGTGTTGCCTGATCTGCGGGTAAGCATTCCCTGTTTTCATTTTAGAGAGTTTTTTGAACCAAGCCTTTGAAAAAAGTTGATATTTCTTGGATATTTGATGCCAAAACGGATCAATACCAGCCTATTTCCCTGATAACTCCCTGTAAAGTGGAGTCACGCCAGCAAAAGCGCGGTGCGGATGAGACTGCGACCACCACCATCCCGACATCTTCCCTTTCCCGCGTCGCGAACTGCCGTTATCAGTGCGCCGAAAGGGAGCAGACCATGCCTGAGCGTTCATTCCGTTTCACCCACGCCATCGTGCGTCGCCCGGCGGCCAGCGCAACCGGCGGGATCCGCGCCGTCGACACGGGTGCGCCCGACGTAGCCCTTATGTTGCGCCACCACGACGACTATGTCGCGGCCCTGCGCGCCGAAGGGGCCGACGTCACCGAACTGCCCGGACTGCCCGCCTACCCGGACGCGCAGTTTGTCGAAGACACGGCGCTTTGCCTGCCCGAAGGCGCGGTGATCATGCGTCCTGGCGTCGCCAGCCGTCTGGGCGAGGCGGCGGAAATGGCCCCGACCCTTGGCCGCTTCTATCAGGAAGTCCTGACCATCAAAGGCGCCGGCACCATCGAAGGCGGCGATGTCCTGACAACCGAGCGCGAGATTCTCGTGGGCCGGTCGGCACGCACCGATGCAGCCGGTATCGCCGAACTGGCGAAGCTGGTGGCGCGCTGGGGCTACGCTGTGCGCGAACTTGCGACGCCCCCCGGCGTCCTGCATTTCAAGACCGACTGTTCGCTTCTGGATGGCGAAACGATCCTTGCCACCCCGCGTCTGGCGGCGGCGGGCGGATTTTCCGGCTACCGCGTCCTGCACACCGCCGAAGGCGAGGAGGCGGCGGCAAATTCGATCCGCTTCAATGATGCCGTGATCGTCCCCGCCGGCTTTCCCCGCACCGCCGAAATGCTGGCGGAGGCCGGCTACAGGGTCGTCGAGATCGGCAACAGCGAATGCGCCAAGCTCGATGGCGGCATGTCCTGCCTTTCGCTGCGTTTCAGCCCGCCCGCGCGGGGCTGAGCGTGATGGCGGGGCCGCCACCCCCGCAGCCGGGGCCTGTCGGCCGTCCGGTCGTCGCGACCGAACCTTCCGCGCGAGCCGAGGTTTTCAACGTCGTCTGCGTCGTCCAGGAGGGCCGCCTGTCCTACGAGGCGCTTCTCTTCGCCGCGAGTTTCCGGGCCACCAATCCCGGTTTCAAGGGCAGGCTCCTGATGGCCGAACCGCAGCCCGGCCCGCTCTGGCAGGGCGAAGTGCGGGTGCACCCGCTGGTCCGCGCGCTGCTGGCGGACCATGGCGCCGAGATCGTGCCCTTCGACAGCCGGGCCTTCGGCCAGTCCTACCCCTACGGCAACAAGATCGAGGCGCTGCTCGCCCTTCCTGCCGACAGGCCGTTCCTGTTCTTCGACACGGACACGCTCTTTACCGGCAGCCTCGCCGATGTGACTTTCGACTTCGACCGTCCGTCAGCCTCGATGCGGCGCGAAGGCAGTTGGCCCAGGCCCGATCTTTACGGTCCCGGATACGCGGGGATCTGGCGTGCGCTCTATGACCGCTTCGGCCTGTCCTTCGAGCCGACGCTCGACCTGACCTGGCCTGCCGACCACTGGCAGCGTTACCTCTATTTCAACGCAGGCTGGTTCTTCCACCGTGACCCCCGGGCGTTTGGGCAGCGGTTCCTCGATTATGCCCTGACAGTCCGCGACGGAGAGATCGAAGCACTTGCCAGCCAATCGCTCGATCCCTGGCTGGACCAGGTCGTCCTGCCGCTGGTCATCCATTCCTTCGGCGGCGGACGCCCCGGACCGGGCCTTGCAGGGCTCGACGGCGATGTGACCTGTCACTATCGCACGCTGCCGCTTCTCTATGCGCGCGAAAGCGACCGGGTGGTCGAGGTGCTGGAGGAGGTGACCACCCCCAACCGGCTGAAGAAGGTCCTGAAGGACCATGAAGTGCTGAAGCGGCTGGTCTATCAGGAGCAGGGCCGGAAGATCCGCGCGCTGTTCGATCGTGCCGACCTGCCCCGGCGCGAGCAGGCGATCCGGCAAAAGATCAAGGCGGCCGGGCTGTGGCTTCGCTAGA
>CAZRKU010000011.1:0-46268 GCA_964600685.1 uncultured Frigidibacter sp.
GGATCGTCGGCTTGGTAGGCCATTACCCCACCAACTACCTAATCCAACGCGGGCCAATCCTTTGGCGATAAATCTTTCCCCCGAAGGGCACATACGGTATTACTCTCAGTTTCCCGAGGCTATTCCGTACCAAAGGGTATGTTCCCACGCGTTACTAACCCGTCCGCCGCTAGGGATTGCTCCCCCGCTCGACTTGCATGTGTTAGGCCTGCCGCCAGCGTTCGTTCTGAGCCAGGATCAAACTCTCAAGTTGAAAGCAGCTTACGCTACTATCCTTGACGTATGAACCTCTGCACATCTGCACCCTGCTAGGCAGCAGGGCGTCTACCGTCTGATGCACATCGTTCCGAAGAACGGTGTCCGTCAAACAGTGAAGCTGACACTCACATCATCGGGCGAACCCTAGTGAGCCGATATGCAGCGTTCGATCCATCGAAAGGACCAAACCGCCCACATATCTCTTCAGTAACCAGCGATTTCAAAGAGCGTGGGAGACAAAATCAACCGGCTGCGTCATCTATTGCTATGACGCGACCGCCTGCATGTTCCCGTTTTCGTTCCGACTTCCGGGCGTTTCCGCCGTTTCCGTCCACCGTTGCAGTGTTGTCCGCTTCGGTGAGGCGGTATTTACGGATGGCGGCTGGGAACCGCAAGGGCTTTTTTGCAGAAACATGTCATTTTTTTTGCAGGTCGGTTTTTAGCACAATATCTTGGGGTTAGCGCATAGCATGGCACAAGTTCGGCCGCCTGTCCTGCAATATTGCGCATGCCAGATGATTCCCCCGCACGACTCGGGCCCCCTGGACGCGACCGGGCACCCCCGGTGCCCTGTTCTGGGTTTGCGACCCGCCTCAGGCCGGTCTGGCAACCAGTTTTCTGCGCGCCCACCACATCCGCAGCCCAAGCAGCACCACAACGATTGCCAGATAGACGATCGGACGCGGCGGCCAGGCCTTGACCACCATCACGTAATGCACCGCTGCGGTCGCCACCGCGATGTAGGTCAGCTTGTGCAGCCTTTGCCATGCCGCGGCACCCAGCCTGCGCACCGAAAGATTGTTCGAAGTGGCCGCCAGCGGCACCAGGATCACGAAGGCGGCCATGCCGATGGTGATATAGGGGCGCTTCAGCAGGTCGGCACCGATCTCTGTCCAGCGCAACTGGATATCCAGCGTCAGCCAGACCGTCAGATGCATTACCACCAGCCCGAAGGCGGTCACGCCAAGGGCACGGCGATACTTTATCAGGCTGACGCCGGTCCATTTGCGGATCGGCGTCACCATCAGCCCCGCGATCAGCAGCTTCAGCGCGGTCCGCCCGATCTCGCGCTCGAGCGTCCGGACCGGATCGGCCCCCAGATTGTCCGACAGGCCAAGCCAGAACAGCCAAGCACCATAGGCAAAGCCGATCACATAAATTGGCCAAGCCGGAACCGAACGGAGCTTGCCGTTGATTGCCTGAGCGAGCATCATCAGAATTCCTTGGTGAGGTCCATGCCTGCGTAGAGGCCGGCAACCTGATCGCCATAGCCGTTGAACATCACGGTGTCGCGGCGTTTGGCAAACAGACCGCCGCCCAGCACCCTTTCACTGGCCTGCGACCAGCGCGGATGATCCACGTTCGGGTTCACATTGCTGTAAAAGCCGTATTCCCCGGCGTTCTGCGTGTTCCAGCTTGTCGGCGGCCGGGTGTTGGTGAGGCTGATCCGCACGATCGACTTGATCGACTTGAAACCATACTTCCACGGAACAACCAGCCGGATCGGCGCGCCGTTCTGGTTCGGCAGCGCCTCACCGTAAAGACCGGTCGCGAGAATCGTCAGCGGATGCATCGCCTCGTCGAGCCTCAGCCCCTCGCGGTAGGGCCAGTCCAGGATCGGATAGGCCTGCCCCGGCATCTCCTCGGGCCGCATCAGCGTCTCGAACGCCACATACTTCGCGCCCGGGCGGGCGCCCACGCGCGCGAGCAGGTCTGACAGCGGGAAGCCGATCCACGGCACCACCATCGACCAGCCCTCGACGCAGCGGAGCCGGTAGATGCGTTCCTCCAGCGTCACCTTGGCCAGAATGTCGTCCAGCCCATAGTCGCCGGGCCGGTCGACCAGCCCGTCGATCTTCACGCTCCAGGGGTTGGTGGTCAGAGGGCCTGCATAGGCTGCGGGATCTTCCTTGCCGGTGCCGAACTCATAATAATTGTTGTAGCCGGTGATATCTTCGTAGCTGTTCGGGGCCGCAGTGGTCGAATAGGCCGACGGCTGCGCTGCGATCTTGGCCAGTGCCGGACCAGAGAGGGTCAGGGCCGCGCCGCCAAGGATCAGCTTGCGCCGGTTCAGAAACATCGCCCTTGGCGTGACATCCGACCAGTTCAGACGGGTTTTCCAGCGATGGGCCATTCCGGGATACTCCTTCTCTCGTGATGGAAGGTTAGCCGCGAAATGGCCCATTGCCTAATAAAGTGATCTCACGATGGCGTTCATGCACTGAAACAACGGGCGGGTTTCCCCGCCCTTCGCTCATTGCAGCGGCACGCCCGCAGGCCGTTCGCGGTTCGACTGGCTGATCCGTTCGCCGACGATCAGCCCCTCGACCCCGGCACTGATCTTGACCGTGTCGCCATCCATCACATCGCCGGCCAGCAGCATCTCGGCCAGCGGGTCTTGCAGGCTGCGCTGGATCACCCGTTTCAACGGCCGCGCACCGAAGACCGGATCATACCCTTCATCCGCAAGCCACTTGTGCGCCGCCGCGTCCAGATCGAGGACGATCTTCCGCGCCGCAAGGCGCCGTTCAAGCCGCTTGAGCTGGATCGTCACGATCCCGTCCATGTCGGCGCGGGTCAGTCGGTCGAAGATGATCGTTTCGTCCAGACGGTTCAGGAACTCCGGCCGGAAATGCGCCCGCATCGCTTCCATCACCTCACGTCGCGCGGCGCCGAAATCGCTGCCCTCCGGCAACTGGCTCAGCGCCTGACTGCCGAGGTTCGAGGTCAGGACGATCAGGGTCTGCTTGAAATCGACCGTGCGCCCCTGACCGTCGGTCAGAACACCATCGTCCAGCACCTGCAAGAGCACGTTGAAGACATCGGGATGGGCCTTTTCCACCTCGTCGAACAGCACGACCTGATAGGGCCGGCGCCGCACCGCTTCGGTCAGCACGCCCCCCTCGTCATAACCGACATAGCCGGGCGGCGCGCCGATCAGGCGGGCCACCGAGTGCTTCTCCATGAACTCCGACATGTCGATGCGGGCCATCGCGCTGTCATCGTCAAAGAGATACTCGGCCACGGCCTTGGTCAGTTCAGTCTTGCCGACGCCGGTTGGCCCGAGGAACAGGAACGACCCGAGCGGACGATTCTCGTCGTTCAGCCCGGCGCGCGCGCGGCGCACGGCATTGGCGACAGCCACCACTGCCTGACGCTGGCCGATGATCCGCTTGCCAAGCTCCTCCTCCATCTTGAGAAGCTTTTCACGCTCGCCTTCCAGCATCTTCGAGGTGGGGATCCCCGTCCAGCGCTCGACAACCTCGGCGATCTGTTCGGGGCGGACGGCTTCTTCAACCATCAGCCCGTCGCCCGCGGCGTCGGCCTCCGCAAGTTTCTTCTCCAGTCCCGGAATCACCCCATAGGAAAGCTCCCCCGCACGGGCGAGGTTGCCTTCCCGCTTGGCCTGTTCCAGGTCGGCGCGGGCCTTTTCAAGTTGCTCCTTGATCCCGCGCGAAGCTTCCAGCTTGTCGCGTTCAGCCTGCCATTTGGCGGTCATCGCCGCCGACTTCTGCTGTAACTCCGACAGTTCCTTCTCAAGTCGCTCCAGCCGGTCCTTGCTTGCCGCGTCATCTTCCTTCTTCAGGGCCTCCGCCTCGATCTGAAGCTGCAGGATCTGGCGGTCGAGTTGATCCAGCTCTTCCGGCTTGCTGTCCACTTCCATCCGCAGACGGCTCGCGGCCTCGTCCATCAGGTCTATCGCCTTGTCGGGCAGGAACCGGTCGGTGATATAGCGGTGCGAAAGCGTCGCCGCCGCCACCAGCGCCGAGTCGCTGATCCGCACGCCGTGGTGCAGCTCATACTTCTCCTTGATCCCGCGCAGGATCGAGATCGTATCCTCGACCGTCGGCTCCTCGACCATCACCGGCTGGAAACGGCGGGCAAGGGCCGCGTCCTTCTCGATATATTTGCGGTATTCATCGAGTGTCGTGGCACCAACGCAATGCAACTCGCCCCGGCTCAGCGCCGGTTTGATCAGGTTCGCCGCATCCATGGCGCCGTCGGTCTTGCCCGCGCCGACAAGCGTATGCAGCTCGTCGATGAAGAGGACGATTTCGCCTGCGGCGGCCTCGATCTCCTTCAGGATCGCTTTCAGACGCTCCTCGAACTCGCCGCGGTATTTCGACCCGGCGATGAGCGCCCCCATGTCGAGCGCCATGAGCCGCTTGTTCTTCAGGCTTTCGGGCACGTCGCCATTGATGATCCTGAGCGCCAGGCCTTCGGCAATCGCGGTCTTGCCAACGCCCGGTTCGCCGATCAGGACCGGGTTGTTCTTGGTGCGCCGCGACAGAACCTGCATCGTGCGGCGGATTTCCTCGTCACGCCCGATGATCGGGTCGATCTTGCCTTCCTCGGCCATCTGGGTCAGGTCGCGCGCATATTTCTTCAGCGCGTCATAGCCTTCCTCGGCACTGGCGCTGTCGGCCGTCCTGCCCTTGCGAATGTCGTTGATCGCGGCATTCAGCTTCTGCGCCGTCACCGCCCCCGCATCCAGCGCATCCTTGGCCTTGGTGTTCACCATGGCCAGCGCCATCAGGATCCGTTCCACCGGAACAAAACTGTCGCCCGCCTTCTTGGCGATCTTCTCTGCCTCGTCCAGCACGCGGACAAGCGATGTATCGACATAGACCTGGCCGTCCCCGCCGGACACTTTTGCCATCTTGCCGATGGTCAGATCAACCGCCTCGACCACACGATCGGGCGCGGCACCTGCCTTGCGGATCAGGTTGGCCGAAAGCCCCTGGTCATCATCCATCAAGGCTTTCAGGAGATGCTCGGGCATCACCCGCTGGTGGCCTTCGCGCACCGCAATCGTCTGGGCCGCCTGCAGAAAACCGCGCGACCGTTCCGTGAACTTTTCCATGTTCATCGGCTAACTCCTTCTCTGAAGCACCCGTCCCGGAACGCCCGCCCTGCAGCGCGTTCCTTCGGGCCTTGCCCGTTACTTGGGAAGCGACCTGATTGTTCGCAAGGCCACTGGCGCGGGCGGTCGGCGAAAAAGCGAACGGCCAGCGCGACTTGGTTCAGATTTTCTTCTTGGGCACCAGAAGCGACTTCGGGCGCAACTCCTCGGCCGCGCGGAAAAGGCTGAAGGTCTGGCTGACGTAGTTTACCGCGCCACTCACGGCTTCCATGTAGCTTTGCAGTTCCGCCGTCTTTTCTGCCTCGACAAGCTGGATGGGTCGGTCCGGGCCGATCGCTTCAAACTGGCAATAGAAGAGCGGCTCGCCCCGTTTCAGGATGATGTCCTTTTCCGGTTCGTGCCATTCGAAGGCCCACATGATCGGGCGCGGCCAGAGGCTGATCGGGAAGCGTCCGCCGAAGATCGTTCCGGGCAGCGGATCGCTGCGATAATGCGCGAAGGGACCAAGCTGGGTCATCCAGACCGGCTCGTCGGCGATGAAGACGTAAGGCAGAACCATCTGGATCGTGGGGCGGTCAGGATAGCGCCATTCCGCCTCGCCGACCATGACCAGAAGTTCGTTCAGCTTGTTGGTGCGGATCGGGCTCGCCTCGCCCGCGCGGTTCACGAGGACCGCCTTGCCCTTGGCATCGCGACCGAAACCGACATGCAGATCGAACGGGCAAGCCACCGCGAAATAGCGGCTTTCCATCTGAACGACTGCCGGGCAGCGTGACGCGGATTTCGCGTGGGATCGGGATGCATCGCGCGATTGCAACCGCTGCGGCGGGTCATAAAGAACTGCACCCTTGTCCGTCGCCCGAAACCACCCTACCGTCACCGGCCCGGAGGCCGCACCGGACTCCGGGCGGTCATAGGTGATGTTGACCTGCATGATCGGTCCTTTCTGCACGCTGGCGCGATGCTATTGGCGCGGCGGCGCAAGTCAATGCGCCGCAACCCTTTCGTAATCTCCCCATGGTTAAGCTTTGGCGCATGCACCCACTGGAGGAGCTGATCATGCGTGTTCTTTCTGCCCGGATTCGCGATATCGCCGTCGACAGGTCCACGCGAAGGGTCGCGGCCACTGTTCATCTCGTGCTGCTGATCAAGGGGGTGGAACGGAGGGTCGCCCTGCGCACCTCCGCCCCGATCACCACGCCGGGCGCGGCGCGGCTGAAACACCGGTTGATCGCCGCCGCGAAGCTGATGGTGGCAATGCGCGTCGACGAAGAACTTTTGCCCGATGCGATGACCGTCGACTCTGCGGCCTGAGCCATGCCTTGACAGGGGGCGCGGCGGATCGCACAAGCGCGCCGACCCCGTGCGCAAGGAGACCGCGATGAAAGCTGACGACCGACTGATCGTCGCCCTGGACGTGCCCAATGCGCTGGCTGGTCTGAACCTGGCCGAAACGCTCGGGGATGCGGTCAGTTTCTACAAGATCGGCCTCGGCATGCTGACCGGTGGTGGTCTCGCGCTTGCCAATGAGCTGAAGGCCGAACATGACAAGCGCATCTTTCTCGACATGAAGCTCTTCGACATCGGGGCAACCATCGAGGCGGCGGTGCGGGGACTGGCGGCCTATGATCTCGACTTCCTGACCGTGCATGGCGATCCGCATGTGGTGCGGGCCGCCAGGGAAGGAGCGGCAGGCAAGCCACTCAAGATCCTCGCGGTAACGATCCTGACCTCGCTCGATCGGGCCGACCTCGATGCCGGTCTGATCCGGCCCGGAGATATGACCGACATTGTGGCGGAACGGGCGGCACGGGCCTTCCTCGCCGGCGCCGATGGCGTCATCGCCAGCCCGCGGGAGGCGGCGCTGATCCGCGCCCTGCCCGAGGCCGCAGGCAAACTGATCGTCACGCCGGGCGTTCGCCCAGCGGGTACCGCGCTCGGCGATCAGAAACGGGTGGCCACGCCCGCGCAGGCCATCGCCGACGGCGCCGATCACATCGTGGTTGGCCGACCGATCTGGGCTTCGGCCGACCCGAAACGTTCGGCCGAAGCAATTCTCGCGGAACTTTCGCGCTGATTCAGGCGCAGGACCGCAGCGCCTTCAGTTCTGGTTGATGTCGTGGTTGATGATCTTCACATTGTCCTTCGGCAAACCGAAAGCCTTGCGCAGCACCAGCCAGGCTCCGAGCGACGCGAGCGCGAAGACCAGCAGCATCACCGAGAGCGACGCCCCCAGAAGACCGCCCCAGGTCAGAATGCCGGTCATGACTGCGCCGACCGCAAAGCCCAGAAGGACGTAACCCGAGACAACGACCTCAAGGATCGCCAGCACCACGCCCGCGGCGATCCAGACCCACCATTCCTGCCAAAGCTGCATCACGACCGCCCTTTGAGAAGCTTGAAAGCATCGCCGAACGCATCAAGCGCCGCGGTGGGCAGCAAGACGACCTGCTTGCCCGGACCTTGACCAACTGCGGTCAGCGCCTCCACCTGCTTCAGCGCGACCTGATACTGCGCCGCCTCGATCCCGTTTTCCTTGATCGCCTGCGCGACAACGCCCGTGGCATAGGCTTCGGCATCGGCCGTAATCCGGCGCGCCTTGGCCACCTGCTCGGCCGCATAGAGTTCGGCATCGGCCGACAGCTCCACCGCGCGCCTTTTGCCTTCGGCCTCGGTCACCTGCGCGCGGCGCGCCCGTTCCGCGTTCAGTTGCTGCAACATCGCCGCACGGGTTGCCTCGTCCAGATTGACGTCAAGGATCTCGGCCCGCGTCACCTCGATCCCCCAGTCGTCGACCATGGCCCTGACCTGTTCGCGGATATTCTGCGTCAGTTCGTTGCGGTTGGACTGAACCTGATCCAGCTCCATCTTGCCAATTTCCGACCGCACGATCCCGGCCACCGTCGTGGCAATCGCCGCATCCACATCGCGGATACGATAGACGGTCTTTTCAGGTTCGGTGATGCGGTAGAACACACTGGTTTCGACCTTCACCAGCACGTTGTCCGTGGTGATGGCATCCTGATGTGCCGTCGGCAACTGGCGCTCCAGCACGCTGATCTTGTGCGCCACCCGATCCAGAAACGGCACGATGAAATTGATCCCCGGTCCCAGCACCGCGCGCAGACGGCCAAAACGTTCGACCACATGCTTTTCGCTCTGCGGCACGATCCGGACACCCAGCCAGATGCACAGAAGAATGAAGAACGCGATGGCCAGAAAGACCGCGTTGCCGCCGAGAAGTTCCTGAAAGTCCATCTGATGCTCCCTTAACGATGCCCCAAGGATGGGCGCAGCCGCCTCAGAAGTCCAGATTCTCGACGCTCAGCGCGTTCTGCTGGATGAACTCGCGCCGGGGTTCGACCACGTCCCCCATCAGCTTGGTGAAAATATCGTCCGCCTCGGCCAGGTCATCGACCTTGACCTGCAAGAGCGTGCGCGCCGCCGGGTCGAGCGTCGTTTCCCACAATTGTTCGGGGTTCATCTCGCCCAGGCCCTTGTAGCGCTGGAGCGTCAGGCCCTTTTCGCCCTCCTGCAGGATCGCCGCCAGGAGTTCGACCGGCCCGTGAACCGGCTGTTCCCGATCCTTCCGCACCAGCCGGGCAAGTGCGCCATAGGTTTCCTGCAAGGCCTTGGTGTGCGATGCCAGCCTGCGCGCTTCGCCTGACCGCAGAACGCCACCGTCGAGCGTGCGCACTTCTTCGACGCCCCGCAGGCTGCGACTAAAGCGCAGGCCATGGTCCTGTGTCGGTCGGCCCGACCAGCCGCGTTCATATTCCACGGCCACATCATCCAGTCGGCGCGACACTTCGTCTGCGACACCCTGCGCATCCGCGTCGATCCGGCCCGGCAGCAGCGCCCCGGCAATCGTCGACTGTTCGAGGATATGCTGGGGATAATGCGTCGGGAACGCCTGAAGCACGCGCCGCACGACCCGCGCTTCCTCCACCACCCGCGCCAGATCGGCGCCGGTGATCTCCTCGCCCGTGCCGAGTTTCAGCACGGCCCCGTCAATGCCCGCCTGGATCAGATAATCCTCAAGCGCCGCCTGATCCTTCAGATAGACCTCCGACTTGCCGCGCGCGACCTTATAGAGCGGGGGTTCTGCGATATAGAGGTGCCCACGGTCGATCAGATCGGGCATCTGCCGGAAGAAAAACGTCAGCAGGAGCGTGCGGATATGCGCACCGTCCACGTCGGCGTCCGTCATGATGATGATCTTGTGGTAGCGCAGCTTGTCCAGATTGAACTCATCGCGCCCGATTCCGGTGCCGAGCGCGGTGATCAGCGTGCCGATCTGATCGGACGACAGCATCCGGTCGAACCGTGCGCGTTCCACGTTGAGGATCTTGCCGCGGAGCGGCAGAACCGCCTGATTCTGCCGCGACCGGCCCTGTTTGGCCGACCCGCCCGCCGAATCCCCCTCGACCAGGAACAGTTCCGACAGGGCCGGATCCTTTTCCTGACAATCGGCGAGCTTGCCGGGAAGGGAGGCCACATCCATCGCCGTCTTGCGTCGGGTCAACTCGCGCGCCTTGCGCGCCGCTTCGCGGGCCAGGGCGGCTTCGATGATCTTGCCGACGATGATCTTGGCGTTGGCGGGGTTCTCCTCGAACCACTCCGCCAGCTTTTCGTTCACCAGATTTTCCACCGCCGGACGGACCTCGCTTGAAACAAGCTTGTCCTTCGTCTGGCTGGAAAACTTCGGGTCAGGCGCCTTGACCGAAAGGACGCAGGTCAGACCTTCGCGCGCGTCATCGCCGGTGAAATCAACTTTTTCCTTCTTGGCGATACCCGACGACTGGGCATAGGCGTTGATCGTCCGGGTCAGCGCGCCGCGGAACCCGGCCAGATGGGTGCCGCCGTCCCGCTGCGGAATGTTGTTGGTAAAGGGCAGCACCGTTTCATGATAGCTGTCGTTCCACCACATCGCGACTTCGACGCCGATGCCATTGCGGTCGCCCACCATATAGATCGGCTCCGCCATCACCGACTGTTTGGACCGGTCGAGATACTTCACGAACTCCCGCACGCCACCTTCATAGAAAAGCTCGGTCCGGATCGGTTCGGCATGGCGCTCGTCTTCGAGGATGATCCGTACGCCGGAATTGAGGAAGGCCAGTTCACGCAAACGGGTTTCCAGAACCTTGAACTGATACTCGAGATTGGAAAAGGTCCCCGCGTCGCGATTTGACTTCGCGCTGGCAAGGAAACGCACTTCGGTGCCGCGCATGCCGGGGGCCGGGCCGACCTCATGCACATGAACGGTGCATTCGCCATCCTCGAACCGGGCGCGATATTCCTTGTCGTTGCGCCAGACCGTCAGCTCCAGCCATTCCGACAGGGCGTTGACCACCGACACACCGACGCCATGCAGGCCACCCGACACTTTGTAGGCGTTGCCGCCTTCATCGGTGTTGTTGAACTTACCGCCCGCGTGAAGCTGGGTCATGATGACTTCGGCGGCCGAAACGCCTTCTTCCTGGTGGATATCCACCGGAATGCCGCGCCCATTGTCGCGGACCGAGACGGAATCGTCGGCGTGGATTTTGACTGTGACCGCAGTGGCATGGCCGGCCAACGCCTCGTCAATCCCGTTGTCCACGACTTCATACACCATATGGTGCAGGCCGGAGCCATCATCCGTATCGCCGATATACATGCCGGGACGTTTGCGGACGGCCTCCAACCCTCTGAGAACCTTGATCGAATCCGCGCCATATTCGCCGGGCTTCTGCGCCGTATCGGTCATGCCTGTCCGCCTTGTTTTTAACTCCCCATCTTATAGGGGGTCAGGGGAGGAATGTCACGCCCAAGGCCCAAGATTTAGCGGTCAAAGGAAGGCAATCAGTGCCCCGACCGCAATCAGCAGACAGCCCGCCCCCACATTGATCCGGTAAAGCGCCACAGGCGACGACAAAAGCTTTCGCGCCTGCCCGACCGCAAAAGCTGTGAAGAGATTGCCGATCAGCGGGATCGTGGCCGACAGGAGCAGGATCACCGTTACGTCCGGCGCCGTCACCCGCGTCAGATCGAAGAAACCCGGCAGAACCCCCATGTAGAAGAGGATCGCCTTCGGGTTTCCCAGGACTGCCGCAATGCCGGCCGAAAAGGCAGGCCAGATGCCCGGGCGGGTCAACCTGCCGTCCGCGCTCATCACCGAATGGCCGGCATGGCGGATCAGCAGATACCCCATCACGACGAAGATGATGGCCGCAACCCAGTGCAGGACCAGCATCAGGTTGGAAAACTGACTGACGATCCAGGTCAGCCCGAAGATCGCGACCAGCGGCCACAGGATGTCGCCCAGCGTCACGCCGATGGCCAGTGGCCAGGCCGAGCGAAACCCGCCGGTCAGCGCGCGCGCGGTCAGGGCGATGAAAACCGGGCCCGGCGTGATCCACAAGATGACAAGCGCCCCGGCATAGAGCCACAGGCTTTCGGCAACCAACGTCATTCATCCTCCGGCAGGGTCAGGCTTCCGTCCGCGGCAAGCGGCCAGAAGGGATTCATTGCGACTTCCCAGACATGCCCGTCCGGGTCGGCATAATAGCCGGAATAGCCGCCCCAGAAGACCTTCTGCGGCGTCTTGAGGCTGGTCGCCCCGGCAGACAGCGCCAAGGCAAAGGCCGCGTCCACGTCGGCCTCGGTCTCGAAATTCTGGGCAAGCGTCATCGCGCCCGTGCCCAGCGCGGCACCCGCCCGCCCCTGATCCTCGGCCAGATCGGCCAGCCCGAAAAGCGCCAGCACCGCCCCGTGCATCTGGTAAAAGACGACGCCTTCCTGCGCGCGACCCGGAACCCAGCCCAACGCCTCATAAAAGGCACGCGCGCGTGTCAGATCGCGCACACCCAGAGTGATCAGCGTCACGCGCTGCGGTGTCATGCCGATGGCCTTTCGATCAGAACCGATTGCCCGCCCGTTTCGGCAACCTCGAACATCTGGGCGCGGTCCGCAAGTGTGTCGAAAAGCTCCGCTCCCGTGCCGCTCATGAAAGCCTGAGCCTCCAGTGTACAGATCTCATCATAAAGCGCCGTGCGCCGGTCCGCATCCAGATGCGCGGCCACCTCATCGAGCAGCAACAGCGGCGCGGCCCCGATATCGGTCTTGAGCGCCCGCGCATTGGCCACGATCAGCGAAATCAGCAGCGCCTTCTGCTCGCCCGTTGAGCATTGCGCGGCAGGCACGCCCTTTGCGGCCCAGATCGCACCCAGATCAGCCCGATGCGGCCCGATGAGGGTGCGCCCTGCCACCAGATCGCGCCCGCGCCCCTCGGCCAGTCCGGCGGCCAGATCCGCCTCCGCTTCCGGCCCCTCGCTCTCGGGGTAATGGATCGACAAATCCGCCACCGGGAAAGCCGTATTGCCTGCGGCCTGCGCCATCGCCAACCGACCCAGCACCGCGCGACGATGGGCGGCCACAAGCGCGCCGCTTTCCGCCATCTGCCGCTCCAGCGCGCCATACCAGGCCGGGTCGCGCACCTGATCCTTCAACAGCCGGTTCCGCTCCCGCATGGCCTTGTCATAGGCGAGAACCGCCTCGGCATGATCGGGACGGAAGGACAAGACCATCCGGTCCAGAAACCGCCGCCGCCCCTCCGCCCCTTCCAGCCACAGCCGGTCCATTTGGGGAACCAACCACAGAATGCGCGCGATACGCCCCATCGCCACCTGGGTGGTCGCTTTCCCGTCGATCAGAACCGTGCGGGTGGCCGCGCCCTCCGCCCCGGTTTCCACCTCATGACCACCGACGGTTGCCGCGATCTTCCAGCCCAGCGCCTCGGGGCGCCGCGCGAGTTCCTCCGCCCCGGCCCGTCGCAATCCCCGACCCGGCGACAGAAGCGAAAGCGCCTCCAGAACGTTGGTCTTGCCCGCCCCGTTCGGCCCGAATAGAGCAACGGGCCGCCCATCGAAGACAAGCGACGTTCGCCGGTGCGACCGGAAATGCGAGAGAAGCAGATCAGTTACTGCAAACTGTGGCACGGATCGTGCCTTTCATTGTGGCGCAAACATCCTGGGGGTTGCCCTTGGTGCCGCCACTGGTCCGCGACCCAGTGGCAACGGGCAAGGCCGCCGATCTCAGACCCGCATCGGCATCACCACATAGACGGCGGAGGTATCGTTGCCTTCGCGCATCAGGGTCGGATCGCCCGAGGAATTGAACAGGAAAACCGCGTTCTCCCGATCCACCTGGCTGGCGATTTCCAGAAGATACTTGGCGTTGAAGCCGATCTCCAGCCGCTCGTCGCTATAGGCGACGGCCAGCTCCTCCTCGGCCGCGCCGCTGTCGGGCGCATTGACCGACAGGACCAGGCGGTCCTCATCCAGTTGCAGCTTCACCGCGCGCGAGCGTTCCGACGATACGGTCGCCACCCGGTCCACTGCCTTGGCGAACTCGGCCGCGTCCACCTCCAGCCGACGGTTGTTGCCGGTCGGGATGACGCGGGAATAGTCCGGGAAGGTTCCGTCGATGACCTTTGAGGTCAGCGTGATCGCCGGGGTGGCAAAGCGCACTTTCGTCTCAGAAACAGACACGGCGATCTTCGCCTCGTCATCGTCCAGAAGCTTGCGCAGCTCGCCCACCGTCTTGCGCGGGACAATCACGCCCGGCATGCCCTGGGCGCCCTCGGGCAGGGGCGCGTCGATCCGGGCCAGCCGATGGCCGTCGGTCGCAACGCAACGCAGAACCGGCCCGTCTTCGCCGGTCGCCACATGCATGTAGACGCCATTCAGATAATAGCGCGTCTCCTCGGTCGATATCGCGAATTTCGACTTGTCGAAGAGACGCCGCAGCACCCCTGCAGGTGCCGAAAAATTCGCCGCATATTCGGAACTGGCCATCACCGGAAAATCTTCGCGCGGCAGCGTCGCCAGCGAAAAGGTCGAGCGCCCGGCCTGAACCGTCAGCCGCCCCGCCGCGCCATCGTCGATCAGTTGCACCAGCGCCCCGTCCGGAAGCTTGCGCACGATTTCGTGCAGCATCACCGCATTGACGGTGGTTGCACCCGCTCGTTCGATCATCGCCGGGGCCTTGTCCGTCACTTCGATATCAAGGTCAGTCGCGCGCAACGATACCGTCGCGCCCTCCGCCTCGATCAGAACGTTTGCAAGGATCGGAATGGTGTTGCGCCGCTCGACAACCGACTGCGCCTGGGCCACCGCCTTCAGAAGCGTTGCGCGTTCGATGCTGATCTTCATGTCCGTCCCCTGTCATACCGGGCAAGCGCCGGGAAGCGAAACCTAACAAGTTTCCTTCGGCGCTCAAGGTCTTTTCATTGATTTCGTCCACCTTCGGAAGGTGGCTCTCAGCCTTCCAGCAGACGGCGCAGCAGTTCGACGTCCTCGGCCAGCTGGTGGTCGGTCCCACGCATTTCCTCGATCACACGCACGCCATGCATGATGGTCGTGTGATCGCGCCCGCCAAACCGGCGACCGATTTCGGGCAGCGAGCGCGTCGTCAGTTGTTTCGACAGATACATGGCGATCTGGCGCGGGCGGGCGATGGTCCGGGTGCGCTTCGGCCCGATCATGTCCGACAGGCGGATATTGAAATGTTCCGACACTTTGCGCTGGATCTCTTCGATGGTGACCTTGCGATCCGAGGCGCGAAGAATATCGGCCAGGCAGTCCTGCGCGAGTTCGAGCGTGATTTCCCGCCCGACAAGCGACGCAAATGCGAACAGCCGGGTCAAGGCACCTTCCAGCACACGCACGTTCGTCGTGATCCGGTGGGCGAGGAACTCCAGTACCCCGTCGGCCAGCTTCAAACCGGCATATTGACCGTGATGTATTTCAGCCTTCTGCTGCAAGACGCCCAGACGCAGTTCATAATCCGTCGGGTGCAGATCGACGACCAGACCGCATTGCAGGCGGCTCTTGATCCGCTCTTCCAGATCCTTGATCTCGCCCGGGGCGCGATCGGCAGAAATGACGATCCGCTTGTTCTGGTCCACCAGCGCATTGAACGTGTGGAAGAATTCTTCCTGCGTCGAATCCTTGCCGGCGATGAACTGCACATCATCGACCATCAGCACATCGACCGACCGGAACAGTTCCTTGAAATCCATGATCTGCTTGTCGCGCAGCGCCTGGATGAAACGGTACATGAACTGTTCGGCCGACAGGTAAAGCACCCGCAGCTCAGGCTGGCGGGCCTGCATCTCATGGGCAATCGCATGCATGAGGTGCGTCTTGCCCAGTCCGACACCGCCGTAAAGAAAGAGCGGATTGAAGGTGACCGGGCCGCATTCCGCCACGCGGCGCGCGGCGGCATGGGCCAGCTCGTTCGGCTTGCCCACGACAAAGCTGTCGAAGGTGAGGCGCGCATCCAGCGCCGCACCCGGCAGCTCTGCCATCTCGTCTGTCTTGGCCGAGGGCGCGGGCCGCACGGCTTTCTTGGCCGCCCCGGTGATTTGTTCAATCGGGATGGGCCTGGCTTTCGGCACGGCGAATTCCACGCGCTCGATCACGGCGCCTGCCTTCTGCAGATGCTGGCGAATCTGTTCGCTGTAATTGCGCGACACCCAGTCGCGCATGAAATTGGTCGGCACATCAAAGCGCGCAATCCCGCCTTCAAGGCTGACGAGCGACAACGGTTCAATCCAGGAGGCGAAGGCATTCTTGCCAACGCTCTTGCGCAACTCGTTCTGAACCTGCCCCCAGGTGTCGTTTGTCATTCTTATTGCCCACATCAAAGTCTGTCCCCACGAGACGGCCTCAACCGACCGTCCGGGCGATCCGACGATTCGACCCCGGCTGTGCGCGGGCCTGGCGGCAGAATCATCTGCCGACGGCTGGGTGGGACATAGGGTGGCGCACGCAAGCAGGCGTACGAAATCACCTGCCGAAGCCAATCCGCACAAAGGCGCGGATTGGCCAGCATACACCACCGCCAACCGGTCATGGCTGGCATGGGAACTAGGAAAGGCGCAACCCTTGCCGCATCCCCCGCGCTTCTGTCCCCCCAGGACGAAGTGAATCGCACCCTGACGCTAGCAAGCCGCGCGAAGTTCCCGCAACAGAACTTCGCGCTTGACTCACCGATTGACAAAACGAATCCCGAAGGCAGTGCAAAGGGGGCACAGGCCCCCTGAAACCGGGGCTGCAGCGGTTCAAGAACGTCCGAAAATGCAAAAAGGGACGCTATCCGAAGATGCGTCCCGTTCAGCTTTGCCTATCGGCTGCGATCAGGCGGTGGCGAGCGACTTCACCCGCGCTGCCAGGCGCGACATCTTGCGCGCGACCGTATTCTTGTGCAGCACACCCTTGGTGATGCCGCGGGCCAGTTCCGGTTGGGCATTGCGCAGCGCGGTCGACGCAACTTCCTGATTGCCGGAAGAAATCGCCTCTTCCACCTTGCGCAGGAAGGTGCGGATCCGCGAACGGCGCGCCTTGTTCACGTCTTGACGACGCTCGGACTGGCGTGCGCGCTTCTTGGACTGGGGCGTATTGGCCATGTTTTCAGTTCCGATTTCGGTTCGAGTAAATCTGAAGTCGCGCTTCTAGGGCCGACTCGCGGATAAGTCAACAAGCCCCGGCAGAGATTTTCAGGCTATCTGTCGGTGAAACGCGCCGGGCGCTTGTCCAGAAATGCCCGCATTCCCTCTTTCTGATCCTCGGTCGCGAACAGCGCCTGAAAGAGCCGCCGTTCGAACAGAACCCCTTCGGCCAGGCTCACCTCATCGGCGCGGTGCACTGCTTCTTTCGCGGCCAGCACCGCAAGCTGGGACTTTTCGGCGATCTTTCGGGCGGCAGTCAGCGCTTCGTTCACAAGATCGGCTGCGGGGACGATGCGCGCCACAAGCCCCGCGCGCTCCGCCTCATCGGCGCCCATCGTCCGGCCGGTCAGATGCAGGTCCATCGACTTCGCCCGTCCGACAAGCCGTGTCAGCCGCTGGGTGCCGCCGATCCCCGGAATGACGCCCAGATTCGTTTCCGGTTGACCGAACTTTGCCGTGTCGGCAGCAATGATGAAATCACACAACATTGCCAGTTCGCATCCGCCGCCCAGACAGAAACCGGCTACAGCCCCGATCAAGGGTTTGCGGGTGGCGCGGATGGTGTCAGCTTCGCCCGCAAAGAGATTCTCGCGGAAAATCGTGGCAAAGTTCTTTTCCGACATCTCCTTGATGTCGGCCCCGGCCGCAAAGGCCTTTTCCGAGCCGGTCAGAACGATCACCCGCACCGCCGGATCTGCATCCAGCCCGCGCAGCGCCATGCTGAGTTCGCCCATCATCTCAGAATTCAGCGCATTCAGCGCCTCGGGCCGATTCAGCCGGATCAGGGCAACGGACTGGTCAATCTCGATGATGAGGGTCTTGGGGCTCATGTCGGGCCTTTCATTGATTTGCCTATGGCTAGCAGCGGCATGCGCAGGCGCAAGTCACGTTTGACAGATCGGACAGAAGAATGTCGACCGGCCGGACTGGACAATGCGGATGATCTCTCCCTGGCAACCAGGCGTGGAACAGGCCTGCCCCGCGCGGTCGTAGACACGGAAGGAATGCTGGAAATATCCCAGTTCTCCATCCGCCTGCCGGTAGTCCCTGAGCGACGATCCCCCTGCTGCAATCGCCTCGCCCAGAACGTCGCGGATCACCGGCACGAGCCGGGTGATTTCTTCCAGCGACAGCCCCCCGGCAGTTCGGCGCGGGTCGACGCCGGCCCGAAAAAGCGCCTCAGCCACATATATATTGCCCAGACCCGCGACGATGCGCTGATCCAGCAGCGCCGCCTTCACCGGCATGGCCCTCCCGCTGAGCCGCGCGGCCAGATATTCTTCGTGAAAGCCGTTGCCCAAAGGTTCCGGCCCCAGTCCGGCCAGCAGCTTGTGGCGCGGCGCCTGTGCCGTAGGCATCAGGTCCATCGCACCGAAGCGCCGCGCATCGTTGAAAGTGATCCGCGCGCCACCCTCCATGTCCAGCACCACATGGTCGTGTTTGGCCGGGGCGGGGTGATCGTGGTGGAAGACCCCAAGCATCGCGCCGGAGACGATCATTCGCCCAGACATGCCCAGATGGATCAGCAGCGTCTCGCCGCTCGAAAGATCAGCCAGGATGTATTTCGACCGTCGATGCAGCTTTTCGACCCGAACCCCTGTCAGCCGGTCGGCCATCCGCTCCGGCAAGGGAAAGCGCAGATCGGGCCGGTTGACGGTAGCCCGCGCGATCACTCGCCCTTCCATTGCCGGGGCAAGGCCCGCGCGCACCGTTTCGACTTCCGGCAGTTCCGGCATCACGCCCCCTGTCGCATCCGCCGCATTGTCTTAAAGGCCCGCCCCCGTATAAGGAAGGCTGGATCAGCCCGGACGGACGCCATGACCCAGGAAAAGACCTCCACCACCCATTTCGGCTTCCATACCGTGCCCGAAGCCGACAAGGCCGGGATGGTGCATGGCGTCTTTACCCGGGTCGCCAACCGCTATGACATCATGAACGATCTGATGAGTGTCGGCATCCACCGTCTGTGGAAGGACGCGATGATGGACTGGCTCGCGCCACGCCCCGGGCAGCGGCTCCTCGATGTGGCGGGTGGCACGGGTGACATCGCCTTCCGTTTCATGGCCCGCGCCAAGTCCGGGCATGCCACGGTCTGCGATCTGACGGAATCAATGCTGACCGAAGGGCGCAAACGGGCCGAGGCGGAGAACCTTGCCGAAAGCCTGGACTGGATCGTGGGCGATGCGATGGCCCTGCCCTTCGCCTCAAACACGTTCGACGTCTTTACAATCAGCTTCGGCATCCGGAACGTCACCCGCATCCCCGATGCGCTCCGAGAGGCCTACCGAGTGCTGAAACCCGGCGGGCGGCTGATGGTGCTGGAATTCAGCCAGATGCCGAACCCGGCAATGCAATGGGCCTATGACCGCTATTCCTTCAACGTCATTCCGCTGATGGGCCAGATCGTGGCGAACGACCGCGAATCCTATCAGTATCTGGTCGAATCGATCCGCAAATTCCCCGATCAGGAAACCTTCGCCGGAATGATCCGCCAGGCGGGTTTCGCGCAGGTGAAATACCGCAACCTGTCGATGGGCATCGCTGCCCTTCATTCCGGCTGGAAGGTCTGATGCGCGGACCGCACAACCTGTGGCGCCTGATCCGCACCGGCGCGACCTTCGAACGCACCGGCGCGATGAATGTGGCGCTCGAGGCGATGGACGTGCCGCCGCGGCTGCGTTTTGTCGCGCGGGTTCTGGGCTGGCCTTTTCGCTGGCTCGGCTATCGCGGCGATCCGGCGCTGCCGCCCGTGACGAGGGCGCTCACGGCGCTCGGGCCTGCCTACATCAAATTCGGACAAGTCCTGTCGACTCGGCCCGATGTGGTGGGCCAGGATCTATCGGATCAACTGCGGGTCTTGCAGGACAAACTGCCCCCCTTCGACACCGCAACCGCCAAGGCAACGATCGAGTCCGAGTTGGGCAGCCCGGTAGATGACTTGTTCACCGATTTTTCCGAGCCCGTTGCCGCCGCCTCCATTGCACAGGTTCACAAGGCGCGTCTGATCGGCGGCGACGAGGTGGCAGTGAAGGTGCTGCGGCCGGGGATCGAGCGCGCCTTCCGGCGCGACATCGACGCATTCTACTTCGCCGCCGGCCTGATCGAGGCGCTGTCGCCCGCGTCCCGGCGGCTGCGCCCCACCGATGTTGTCGCCCATTTCGATGGCGTGGTGACGGGCGAACTGGACCTTCGGCTGGAAGCCTCCGCCGCGTCCGAGTTTGCCCAGAACACCAAGAACGACCTCGGTTTTCGCGTGCCGCAACCCTATTGGAATCAGTCGTCGCGCCGGGTGATGACCCTGGGCTGGGCCGAGGGCATCCCCTTGGGCGAGGTCGAGGCGATCCGCGCCGCGGGTCATGACACGACCGCGCTCGCCGCGCAGGTTTTGCAGCTTTTCCTCAGCCACGCGCTGCGCGACGGATATTTTCATGCCGACATGCATCAGGGCAACCTGAAGGTGGCCGCGAACAGCGACATCATCGCCTATGATTTCGGGATCATGGGCGCGATCGACGCCTATACCCGCCGCGTCTATGCCGAGATCCTGATGGGGTTCATCCACCGCGATTATGTGCGTGTCGCCGAAGTCCATTTCGAGGCAGGCTATGTGCCCCGCGACCGCGACATCCACGAATTCGCCCGTGCCCTGCGGGCCGTCGGCGAGCCGATCGCGGGGATGGGGGCCAACCAGATCTCGATGGCGCACCTTCTTTCCTATCTTTTCGAGGTGACGGAACGGTTCGGGATGCAGACCCGGACCGAGCTGATCCTGCTGCAACGCACCATGGTCGTGGTCGAAGGTGTCGCCCGCTCGCTCGATCCACACATCAACATCTGGCAGGTGGCGCGCCCGGTCGTCGAAGATTATGTGCGCCGCAACATCGGGCCGCAGGCGCTGTTGCGCGATCTGGTGAATACAGTGCAGGTTCTGGGACGGTTCGGGCCGAAACTGCCGCTGATCGCCGAACGCCTGCTGTCGGATCAGGCGGAACGGCCCCTTGCCCTGGTCGCGGTGTCGACCGGGCGGTGGCGCCTTCTGGGCGTGGCGGCACTCGGACTTGCGGCGGGTGCCCTGCTCGCCGGTGTTTTCCTGCCCTGACTCGATCCGTCATGGCGCTGTGGCGCCGGGCCTGAGCGCCTTGACCTCGGCGGGCAATGCCGTGGCCCCTCCGGCCATCACCAGAAGCGGCCCGGCGGAACCCTGCCGGACCTCGGTGATCCTGCCATAGGCCTCCACCCTGTCGGTCTGCATGAGCTTTCCAGCGGCATGACTTTCCAGCCTGAAGGAGTAGGTGCCGCTCATCACCTGCCCCCCGGACGCCGTCCTGCCAGTCCACTGCACCGGATCGCCCGACACCGGGATCTGCTGCCGCATCACCTCGCGGTTCTGCGCGTCATAGGCCACCAGCACGGTCTTTTCCGCCCCGGTCGCAGGGGTGGGATAGAGCGTCAGGGGGCGCCCGTCATAGGCAACCGGCGCCGATGACCGGGCCTCCATCCCCACCCATCCGGCATATTGGCCCATCGCCATAAGGCCAAGCTGGCCGGTGAGCGCGGTCAGAAGGTCATTCGTCCTGACCTGCTGTTCCACCCCCGAGAAGGTCGCGAGCTGCGCCGCATAGTCCGATGATTCGATCGGATTCAGCGGATCCTGGTTCTTCATCTGCGCGGTCAGCATCTTCAGGAACATCTGATAATCGCCCGACACTTTCGGCGCGGCAGTCTGCGGGACGGAACTCGCGCCTGTGGAGGCCGTGGTGTCTGCTGGCGTGATGGTCATGGTTCTCCTTTCATACCCTCAGATCGAGAATATCGGTCTGGATGGCGGCTGATTGCCGGTGCGCGGGCGAAGTCTGCCCCGGTTGAGCGGGCGTCACGGTCTGCCCGTCGTCGTCGCCGTGAGACGCGCGCATGTCGCGCGGCGGCTGACCACCTTGCGAGAAAGCGAAGTTCAGTGTTCCGAATCCCAGGTCGCGAAACTCCTGCGCCAGCTGGTCGATGTTGCGCCGCATCAACTCGAGCGTTTCGGACCGTTCCGCGACCAAGGTGAGGGTCAGACCGCTGTCACTGCTGGCAATGGTCATCGTGACCCGGCCGAGTTCCTCAGGTGCGAGCGTCACTTCGACCGAACGTCCCGACAGGTCGGTCAGACTGGTGGCCAGATGTCGCCCAATTTGCCCTGCCCTATCGGCAGGCACGTCGGGCAATCCGTGTGCTGAACTTTGCGCCGGGGCAGAACCAGACGGCGGCGGCGGTGTCGCGGGCGGGCCAACGGTTGCGCCATCTGCGATCAGACCCGGAGCCTCCAGCGCCCGAAGGAGTTGGTCCTGCGCAGGTTCGCCAGCTGATAGCGCGCGATCATCCCCCATTTGCCGAGATGCGCCCGACGACGGCACAGCGGTTGTCGGGAGTGTCTTCTCAGGCGGTCCCTTATCCCCATGAACGGATTTGCCCGAATCTTGGGACCGAAGTTGCAGACCGGCAGCGTCCGGCCCTCCGCGCGCGAACAGAACATTCGGTCCGCGCCCACCACTTTTTTCGGTCGGAACCTCGGCGGTCGATGAAGCCGCACGAACCGGTGGCGCGGATGCAGGTGGCGACGGGACCGCGGCTGCCGGCATCGGCTCCAGAAATGGTACCGGAACGCTTCCCGGCGCTGCCGTCTGCGTTGGCACGACTGACGACGCAAATGCAGGGCCACTGACGGCGGACGGGTGCGGCGATACGGCGGCGGCCAGTTCAGCGGATTCGTCAGCGTTTATTCTTTCGACATGGAAGGAAAATACCGAACCGGCAGGTTTTGGGGCGGGCGGAGCGTCATCCGGTGGCGCCCCACCCTCTGATCCTGTTGATTCGCCGCGCTTTGTCACGGCCAGTTCTGGTTTCTCGGCCTCGACCCCGTCCATGTTCGCGTTGCGAAGATCAGATCCCGCAGGCTTGGTGGAAGCGGCAGTCACCGGCAGGTCCGCTGCCGCAAGATGCGTTGACGGTTGCCCCGCCCCCGTCGCTCCGGGCCGCGCCATGAGCGCAGTCAGGTCCGCAGGCACTTGCTCCACCCATACCTCTGCCGACACTTCCGCCGACGGAATGACCGCGACCGGAGCTGGATCGGCTTGGGTGCCCATTGCTGACAGGCAGGCCCCGGCTGTCCCGTCCGTTTCCTCCTCCCCATCGCGGTCCGCAAGAGGCTCGTCCGGCGCGGCCGTCCTGACGAACAGGTCGAAAGGGATCGGAACCTCCAGCCCGCCAGCCATCGCTTCGGCAGGCGTATTTGCGACGTTGACCATCGCACCGGGCAAAAGAGCCGACATCATTTCCATCTGAATCACCAAGACTTCTGCCTTTGGTCAGAAAGTGCCCGATGCCCGTTACCGCTTCCTTTACTCCGACCACCCAATATCGGCGAAATGGCTGCAATTGGAGGCATCGCGTGAAAATCGATCTCAACCCATCGCCTCCCGCCCGCGCGACGCCCGCACAGGACGCGGCGCTGCGCGCTGCCGCGGACGCTTATGAGGCCGCATTTCTTGCGGAAATGCTCAAACCCATGGGGGCCGCCAGCGCCCGTGAGACATTCGGCGGCGGCGTGGGAGAGGCGCAATACGGCACCTTCCTGCTGGAGGAGGAAGCGCGTGCGATGGTCCGACAGGGTGGCATCGGACTGAGAGAAAGCATTTTCGAAGCGCTGAAACAACGGGCTGCGGAAGGTCGCGCCAATGAGTGACCCGAAACGCCTCAGGACAATTCTCGCCGAGGAACGAGAACTCATTCTGTCAGGCCGCCTCACTGACCTGCCGGCACTCGTCGCCCGGAAGGAGGTGGGTCTGAGCGTATACCTGAAGGATGTTCCTCCGGCCCGACCGGAACTGGTGGCACTCCGCCGCGATCTGCTGGCAAACCAGACCCTGCTTGAGTCGGCTGCGAAGGGTATCCGAGCGGCGCTGATCCGGATCGAGGCGATACGCGCGGTCGAGAGCGGCCTGACCGCCTACAACGCACAGGGCGAGAATGTCCGCCACGGCCAGTCCGCGCCAGTCATGGAACGGCGGGCCTGAGGTATTGATCAAGTTTTCTCCATTTAATCTGGGCCCTTAGCAAAAGATTATTCTTTGACTCCGAAGGTCTTCCCTGCACCCCGTCGGGTGGCGCGGACAACAGTCAGACCTCTTCGTCCGCATCGGTCAGAAAACCGTCACCGCCCGGTCGGGCGATCTTCTGTCGGGTGCAAAGCACCCATTTGCGAAGGATAAACGATGTCCAGTATTCTGACGAATTCCAGTTCGATGGTGGCCCTGCAAACCCTGCGGGGCATCAACTCCAACCTGATGAAGACCCAGGACGAGATTTCGACCGGCAAGTCGGTCGCCTCGGCGCGCGACAATTCCGCGGTCTGGGCGATTTCCAAGGTGATGGAAGCCGACGTGAAGGGCTTCAAGGGGATCTCGGCCAGCCTGTCGTTGGGCGAATCCACGGTAGCAGTGGCACGTCAGGCCGCCGAAACCGTGACCGACCTGCTGACCGAGATCAAAGGCAAGATCGTCGCGGCGCAGGAGGACAATGTGGATCGCGCCAAGATCCAGACCGACATCGGCGTGCTACGTGCTCAGATCAACACGGTGGTGGGTGCAGCCCAGTTCAACGGGCTGAACCTCGTCGACGGATCACAGACCTCTGTCGATGTTCTGGCCTCGCTCGATCGGCAGGCGGGCGGCACCGTCACAACCTCCTCGATCACCATCAACGCGCAGGATCTCTCGACCGGAGCCTATACGGCGAAGGATGTATTCGGCGCCTCAGACGGCGTGTCGGGCAATGGCGACACGGCGGGCTTCCAGCTCGACGCCGCAACCGGCACCGGCACGATCGAGATCAACGACGCCACCACCCCCTTCGCGGCGGGTGACAACGTCAGCGTGACGATCGGCGGCAAGACAGCCAGCTACACGGTCAGCGCCGCCGATGTCGCGGCCACGACCCCGTCGGACCTGGTGGCAGTCGGGTTGAAGAATGCCATCGACGCGGTCGGCATCTCCGGCCTTGTCGTCGATTTTGACAGTGGCACTCCCGGCACGCTCGCCTTCACCAACAACGGCACGAACGACCTGACCGTGTCGGCCCAGTTCAAGAATGCGGGATCGGGCGGCCTTGCGGCACTGTCGGCGATCGACGTGTCGACGGCTTCGGGTGCTCAGGCCGCTCTTGGCAATATCGAGACGCTGATCCAGTCCGGCATCGACGCAGCGGCGGAGTTCGGTTCAGCCCAAAGCCGGATCGACATCCAAAACACTTTCGTCTCGAAACTGTCAGATTCGCTGAAGGCAGGGATCGGCTCACTTGTCGATGCCGACATGGAGGAAGCCTCCGCCCGCTTGCAGGCTCTTCAGGTCCAGCAGCAACTCGGCATCCAGTCCCTGTCGATCGCCAATCAGGCCCCGCAGAACATTCTGGCCCTGTTCCGTGGCTAAGAGAGGCAGGGGGCCCACCCGGCCCCCCCTTTCCGTCCCAAAGCCATGCCTGACTTGAATGTCATCCGAAAGGTTCCGAAGTGACCGCACAAACCCTTGCCCGCGCCGCCTATGGACGCCCCGAGGCCGCGATCCGCACCGCCCGCGCCATCGAATATGATCTCTTTGCCCGCGTAACCCATCAGCTGCGCGTTGCGGGGATGCCAAACGCGCCTTTCGCCGCGCTCGCTCAGGCGCTGCATGACAACCGCACACTATGGAGCACTCTTGCCGCCGATGTCGCCAGCGACGGAAATGGTCTGCCTGCCGACCTGCGTGCGCGTCTTTACTACCTCGCCGAATACACGGAAGCCCAGTCCCGCAAGGTTCTTGCGGGTCAGACCGACGCGGCCCAGCTGATCGAAGTGAACACCGCTGTCATGCGCGGCCTTCTCCCTGGGGAGGCCCGGCGATGAGCGGCCTCGTCCTGAAACTCGCCCCTCACGAGCGGGTGCTCATCAACGGTGCCGTCATCGAGAACGGCGACAAACGATCGCGGCTCGCGATCATGACGCCCAATGCCAACATCCTGCGCCTGCGCGACGCGATCCACCCGGAGGAAGTGAACACACCGGTCCGCCGGGTCTGTTACATCGCCCAGTTGGTCCTGTCCGGCGACGCAAAACCGGGAGAAGCGAAGACCCAGATGCTGCGCGGGGTCGAGCAATTGTCGCAGGCCCTGACTGATCACGACAGCCGCAGCCAACTTGCCGCTGCGACGGAGGCGCTGCTTGACGACCAGTTCTATCAGGCGCTGAAGGCCCTGCGCACCCTTTTGCCGCGCGAAACGCGTCTGCTGGCGGCGGCGGCGCGATGAACTTTGCGCCGGTCGTCCCTTCAGGTGGCCTGTCGGGCTGGTCTTTCCTGAACCGGACGATGGTGAAGCAGCGCCTGGCTTTCGACGCCGATCCGGTCACCCAGCGCGAGACTGCACACTTCCGCGAGAAGATCGGCAGCATCGACAATGCCGAACAGCTTGTCGCCGACCGCAGGCTTCTGACCGTCGCCCTCACCGCCTTCGGGCTGGAGGGCGAAGTGAACAACCGCGCCTTTCTTCAGAAGATCCTTGAAGGCGGCACGCTGAAGCCCGAGGCGCTTGGCAACCGTCTGGCCGACAAGCGTTATCTGGAGTTCGCCCGCGCCTTCGGCTTTGGCGATTTCCCCATCCCGAACACCAAGAAATCGGACTTCGCCGACAAGATTCTCGCCGCTTACGGTCAGCGACGGTTCGAAACCGCAGTTGGCGGACAAAACAGCGACATGCGACTGGCGATGAATGCACGACGGGAACTGGCCGACATCGCTGGAAAGCGTCTGTCGGTTGACGGAAAATGGCTCACCGCGCTTGGCTCACCACCCCTCCGCAGCCTGCTGCAAGCCGCCTTTGGTCTGCCGCAGACTTTCGCCAGTGTCGATCTGGACAGGCAGCTTGTCGTGCTGAAAGATCGGGCCAGCGCATTCCTGGACTCCTCCGATCCGGCCGGTTTTTCGGACCCGGAAAAGGTCGAAAAACTGATCCGCCTGTTTCTGGTCCGGTCTGAGGCGCAATCGTCGGGCAGCACGACCTCGCCCGCAGTCTCGATCCTGCAAGGGATGCAGTCGGGCCAGGGCCGCCTGTCGCGTTACGTCTGACCGCCCGCCAGCGCCAGTATGTCGGCGAGCCGCGCGAAACTTGCCCCGGCGCCGCCGATCTCCGCCTCGGCCAGAAAGGCGTCGAGCCGCGGCCACACCCGGATCGCTGCATCGACCAGCGGGTCACTCCCGGCCGCGTAAAGCCCGGCCTGGATCATCATCTCTGCCCGGTCATAGGCACCCAGCAACCGCCGCGCCTGCGCGATCAGGGCATTTTCAACCTCGGACGCGGCACCGGGCAGGGATCGCGACACCGACCGCAGCAGATCAATCGCCGGATGACGCCCGCGTTCGGCAATCGCCCGATCCATCACCACATGCCCGTCCAGAACCCCGCGCAGGATGTCGGCCACCGGTTCTTCCATGTCCGATCCGGCGACCAGAACGGAAAAGACCGCCGTGATGTCGCCTGCCCCCTCCGCCCCCGGTCCGGCCCGTTCCGCCAGCGCCATGATCAGATGCGCGGTGGAGGGAGGATAGCCTCGAAGACTGGCCGGCTCGCCCGCCGCCAGCGCCACCTCCCTGTGTGCTTCGGCCAGGCGGGTGACGGAGTCAGCCATGAACAGCACATGCCGCCCCTGATCGCGAAAATGTTCCGCAACCGTCATCGCCGCCCAGGCACAACGACGGCGCACCAGGGCCGACTGGTCCGAGGTCGCGGCGATGATCACGCTGCGCGCCATCCCCTCCGGCCCCAACGCATCCTCCACGAATTCCCGTAGCTCGCGGCCGCGTTCGCCGATCAGGGCGATCACCGCGACCTCGGCTTCCACATGCCGCGCGAACCCGGCCAACAGGGTCGACTTGCCCACGCCCGACCCGGCGAAAAGCCCGATCCGCTGGCCGCGAACCAGCGGCAGAAGCGTGTTGAAGACCCGCATTCCGGTTTCCAATCGCCCGCCCAGCCGCCGCCGCGACGCGGCAGGCGGAGGCGCGGCGCGCAGATCACGCGCCACTGGCCCGCGCATCAGCGGCCGCCCGTCCAGAGGCCGCCCGAACGGGTCGATGATTCGGCCGATCCAGCCGTCATGCGGCGCAATCGTTGCAGCCCCCCAATGTTCCACACGATCGCCCAACCGGACACCATCCGCGGGCGCATCGGTCAGGACAGCCGCGCCCGCTGCATCGAGCATGACGATCTCGCCACCAATCACGGCGCCCAACGCGCACACCTGCACCCGGTCGCCCATGCCCCAGCCCCGCCCACTTGCAGAGATGCGCAGCAGCCCGCGACCAACTTCGGTGACCTGCGCGATCGGCCGCACGGCGCGGCAGTCCGCAACCTCGGCGCAAAGCATGTCGAACGCGTTCCCGGTCATTCTGACCTCCTTTTGTTCCTCATTACCCTTTCTAAACGAATCGCCGTTAAGGCTTGATTGAAAGCTCGGAGGAGAAGCCCCGATGTTCGACCGACCAGAGGTTCTGGCAATGGCATCCGCCATGGCGCAAAATGCGTCGACCCGCCTGTCCGCCATCGCCCGCAACGTGGCGAATGCCGATACGCCCGGTTACCGCGCCGTCGACGCGGCCTCGTTTCAGGACAGCTATCGCGGCACCGGAACGCTGTCCCTGCAAGCGACACGGACGGGTCATCTGTCAGCGGCGGAGGGGGTCGGAGATACGCAGTTCGTCCTGCGATCGGATGGTAACATGTCCCCCAACGGCAACAATGTCTCGCTGGAGAACGAGATGGTCTCGGCCGCCGGTGTGCGGCGCGACCATGAACTGGCGTTGACGATCTACAAGACCTCGCTTGGCCTTCTCCGCGCCAGCCTGGGCCGCCGGTAAGATCAGGAACGCATCATGAGCAGCTTCGAGAACAGCTTGTCGGTCGCGGCTTCCGGGATGGAAGCGCAAGCCATGCGCCTACGTTACATTTCGGAAAACATCGCCAACAGTGACACGCCCGGCTATCGCCGCAAGACCACCGCGTTCGAGGCGGAAATGATCCAGGGCGACCCAAGCGGTCGGGTCAGGCTTGGCGATGTGGCACTTGATCCCTCCGATCTGACCCGCATCTTCGATCCCGGCAATCCGATGGCCGGCGACAACGGCTATTATGACGGCTCCAACGTCGACATGATCGTGGAAATCGCGGACGCACGCGAAGCACAGCGCAGTTACGAGGCGAACCTCAAACTCTTTGATCAGGCGCGGCAAATGTCGCAAAGCCTGCTCGAACTTCTGCGCCGATAGGGGGTGATCCGGAATGGACGTGCGAAGCACACTCGCCTCCCTCACCTATAACCAGGCGCGCCCGGTTACCCAGCCGATGGTGGGCACGCCCTCTGCCGCCAGTCCGCAGGGCGGCTTCGTCGCCGCGCTCGGCAGTTTCGCCGACACTTTGCGCACGGGTGAAGAAACCGCCCGTGCCACGATGATGGGCCGCGCCGACCCGCAAGCGCTGGTGGAAGCTCTCGCCGCGTCAGAACTGGCTGTCGAAACCGCCGTGACACTCCGCGACAAGGTGGTTGAAGCCTATCAGGAAATCCTCAGGATGCCGGTATAAGCGATGACGGACGCCGCCTTCTTTGACATCCTGCGCCAGGGCCTGTGGATCTCGGTCAAGATCTCGACCCCGCTTCTGGCAGTGGCACTGGCGGTCGGTGTAATCATCGGCCTCTTTCAGGCGTTGACCTCGGTTCAGGAAATGACACTGACTTTCGTGCCCAAGGTCGGCGCGATGATGGTGGTCTTCTGGGTGTCGATGACCTTCATGTCCGGCGCGCTGGTGTCCTTCTTCACAGACGCCATCATCCCCCTGATTGCGGGAAGCTGACCCATGGACAACGCCGTCTATACCAGCCTCAACCGCCAGTCCGGACTGATGCGCGAAATGCAGGCTGTCGCCAACAATATTGCCAACCTTTCGACCACCGGCTTTCGCCGCGAAGGGGTGATCTTCGCCGAATATGTTGCCTCTCTCGGTCGTGATGAGCCGCCGCTCTCCATGGCCAACGCCGAGGGCCGGATGGTCGACCTGTCGCAGGGCGTCCTGCAACAGACCGGCGGCACATTCGATCTGGCAATCGAGGGCGAAGGTTTTTTCATGATCGCCACGCCCGACGGCAACCAGCTGACCCGCGCCGGAGCCTTCACCCGCTCGCCCGAGGGAGAACTGGTGACGGCAGAGGGCTTCCGCCTGCTCGATGGCGGCGGCGGCCCGATGTCCGTGCCGCCCGACGCGGGCAACATCACTGTCGCGCAGGATGGCACCCTGTCTGCCGACGGCCAGCCCCTGGCGCAGGTCGGACTGTTCGTCCCGCAGGAACCAGGCGACCTGTTCCACACCGGCGGCACCCGTTTCCAGACCCGTCGCGAACCTGAACCCATGGAGGGCGGAACGATCTTTCAGGGCTTTCTCGAAGGATCGAACGTCAATGCGGTGGGGGAGATCACGCGGATGATCGAGGTCCAGCGTGCCTATGAGATGGGGCAGAGTTTCCTTGATGCCGAGGACAATCGCATCCGCTCCGTCACCCAAACCCTTGGTCGATAGGAACTGACCCATGCGCGCATTGCAGATCGCCGCCACCGGAATGAGCGCCCAGCAGATGCGGGTGGAAGTCATTTCCAACAACCTCGCCAACATGTCGACGACCGGCTACAACGCCCGCCGCGCCGAATTCGCCGACCTGCACTACCAGCAGATCACCACCCCGGGCGCGATCAGCGCCAGCGACGGATCGGTGGTGCCGACCGGCATTCAGGTCGGTCTTGGCGTCCGCGCCGCGGCCGTGTCGGTGAATGTGGCCCAAGGATCGCTGGCGGAGACCGGCGGCGATCTCGACATCGCCATCGAAGGGCTGGGGTATATCGAGGTCACCTTGCCCTCGGGCCTGTCGGCCTATACCCGCGACGGATCGCTGAAACGTTCTCCCGACGGCCAGATCGTGACCAGCGAAGGATTCCCGGTAGCACCCGGCGTCACCATTCCCGCCGACACCCAATCCCTGACGATCAGCCCTTCGGGGGAGGTTTTCGCCGGGTTCGCTGATCGCGTTGAACCCGAATTGCTCGGCCAGATTACACTCGCGGGCTTCGTGAACGAAAAGGGGCTTCAGGCCAGCGGATCGAACCTTTTCCTGGAAACCCCCGCCTCTGGTGCCGCGACCATCGGTGCGCCGGGCGACAATGGCCTCGGCATGATCCGCCAGTTCTTCCTGGAGGACAGTTCCGTCAACGCCGTGCGCGAGATCACCGACCTGATCGAAGCCCAGCGCGGGTACGAGATGAACGCCAAGGTCATCACCGCCGCCGACCAGATGCTTGGCGCGACCACGCAGATCCGATGATGAAACAGATCACCCTTTGCCTGATGGCCTGCCTTGTCGCCGCAAGTGCCCGCGCCGAAAGCCTGGTTGCCACCCGAACGATCCGCGCCCGTTCCGTCTTGTCGGCCCGGGACGCGCAAAGCGTGACGCAGACCTTCCCCGGCGCCGCAACCGACCCTGTGGAAATCATTGGCCTGGAAACCAGGGTCACGCTTTACAAGGGCCGCCCGATCCTCACCAGCCAGCTCTCGCCGCCCGCGACCATCGAGCGCAATGCCTCCGTCCCGCTCGCCTACAGGGCCGGCTCGGTGATCATCGTCACCGAAGGCCGCGCCCTTGATCGTGGCGGTGCCGGCGACCTGATCCGCGTGATGAACGTCGCATCCCGCACCACGCTTTCCGGCCGGATCGGTGCGGACGGCTCCGTCTATGTCACACCCTGAAGCTGTGGGGGTCCATTTGAACCGCTTCTGTCTGATCCTTCTACTTCTCACACTCTCTGCCTGCGGCGCCATGCAGGATGTGGGCAAGGCCCCGGGCTTTTCGCCGGTCGAAACCGGCGATGAATATTTCGCGATGACCAGCGCCGGCCTGCCCGGCGGCGGAACTGCGGCAGGGGGGCCAGCCTCCCTCTGGTCCGGCAACCGCGATTCCCTGCTGGGCGACCGGCGTGCGGCGGCGCGTGGCGACATCCTGACCGTGGTGATCGAGATCGACGACAAGGCGGAGATCTCCAATTCCTCCGATCGCAGCCGTTCGTCGGCCGACAAGATGGGTCTGCCCTCGGCCTTCGGCATCCCGCAGGTTCTGGACGGGGCGCTGGCCGAAGGCGCCGACATGGCCGACGCCTACAACATGAAATCCTCGTCGAACTACCAAGGCGACGGGTCGGTCCGGCGCAAGGAAAAGTTGACGCTGCGGGTCGCAGCCACCATCACCGAAGTACTCCCGAACGGCGTCGTGCGCATCCAGGGGTCGCAGGAGGTGCGGGTGAACTTCGAGATCCGCGAACTGATCGTCACCGGCTTCGTCCGCCCCGAAGATATCTCGCGCCAGAACGAGATCACCTATGACAAGATCGCGGGCGCGCGGATTTCCTACGGCGGGCGCGGCCAGATCACCGATGTGCAGCAGCCCCGCTACGGCCAGCAGATCATCGACAACGTCCTGCCGTTCTGAAAGGCACCCGTGATGCGCAAGCTTCTGCCCGTCCTTCTGGCGCTGGTCGGCCTCATGGCGGGCGGTGGTGCCGGGTTCCTTCTCCGCCCCACGCCCCCCGAAACCCTGCCCAACCCCTGCGGCGAGGTTGCCGGGGCGGTGGTCGGCAAAGACGGTGACATACCGGCCGGTGACGTCGACGAAGCTAGCGAAGGTGAAGGTGATGCGGCCGGGCTCAGAGAATATGTAAAACTGAACAACCAGTTCATCGTCCCGGTCGTGGAGGATGGCGTGGTTCGGTCGCTGGTCATTCTTTCGGTCAGCCTCGAAGTCGCAAGCGGCACCTCTCAGGATGTCTATGCCGTCGAACCGAAACTGCGCGACAGTTTCCTTCAGGTTCTCTTCGACCATGCGAACGCGGGCGGGTTCGAGGGGGCGTTCACCAACGCCAACAACATGGAAATCCTGCGCGTTGCACTCTTCGAAGCGGCAGGGAAGGCGCTTGGCCCAAAGGTATCGGACGTGTTGATCGTCGATATCGTGCGGCAGGACAGCTGATCCCCGCCACCCGCCTGTCAGAAATCCGCCCGCTCCACCGCACGGAGTGCCGTCTGGGTCTTGAGGTAGAGCTTGGGGCTGATGAAATCCGGCCAGCTCGACAGCTTCACCGCCATCATGCCGGTATCGGGCGCAACCATCACCATCTGGCCGAAGACCCCGAAACAATAATGACGGCCAAGCCGGCTGTCTTCGACCCAGAACTGGTTGCGATAGGCTCCGTTCGGCCAATCCTTGTAGTTTTCCTCGTCATAAAGCCCGTGCGCCCCGTGGCGGATGTCGCGGCACCAGGCGGCGGGCACGACCTGACGCCCCTCGACCAGACCGCCGTTCAAAAGCATCAGCCCGAACCGCGCCATGTCGCGCAGGGTCGCGCTGATGCCGCCGCAGGCCAACCCATAACCACTGCGATCAACGGTGATACTGGCATCCTCCGCTGCGCCCATCGGCTGCCACAGCCGTTCGGACAGGATCTGCGGCAAGCGCCGCCCGGTCACCCGTTCCATCGCATGGGCCAGCACATCGGTCTCGATGGAGCGATAGCTGAACCGCACGCCGTGCGGAGCCTCGGCCACCGTCAGGCCCAGGATCTGGTCCCAGATACAGTCCGGCCAGCCTGTCACGTCCTGGCCCGGCGGAGCCGGCTTCCATCCCGCCGCATAATCCATCTTGCCGATGTCGCTGTCGCGCACCTCATAGGTTTCGACAAAACGGGTGCCGGTTGTCATATCCAGCACCTGTTGCAGGGTCGCACCGTTCCACGCAGTCTGCCGCAGTTCGGGCAGATACAGGGTGATGGGGGCGGTCGGTTCCAGCAGGCCATCCCCGACCAGACAGCCCGCCGTCGTCGCGGCGACCGATTTCGAGACGGATTGCAGCAGATGCTGGCTGCGCGCATCCATCCCGTTGTGATAACTTTCATGCAGGATGCGGCCGTCCTTCCAGACGAACATCGCGTCCGTATAGGTCTCGTCCAGCATCTCGGCAAAACGGGTCTCAACTCCGTCCGGGCCGGCATAGGCGAAGTCATCCAGACGGCCCGAAACCACCGGCAGGACCGAGACGGACGGTCCGCGCCGGATCGGTGCGGTCGGCACCAGTTCACTGACATGATGAAAGGCCCAGCGGTTCCAGGGCGCGCGGTCCCAGTCGATCAGCGGCACACGCAGCGCCGGCGGCGGCGGGCTGCCCTGCATGATTGGCGGAATTGGCCCGGAGTTCTTGTAGCTGTCCATCAGCCCCGCCCTTCTGTTGCTACGCCGACCGGATGATCAGCCGCGCAGCCCGTCCATTATCTTGATCAGCTCTGCCGTGATCCCGGCCTCCGACAGGGCGTGACCCGCCGTGGGAACCAAACGCAGGCTGGCCTTCTTCCACCCGTCCGCCAATGTCCAGGCCGACCGCGGCGGGCAGATCATGTCATAACGCCCCTGCACGATCGCCGCCGGAATATGGGTGATGCGGCCCCGGTCCCGCAGGATCTGCCCGTCTTCCTCCAGAAAGCCCTTGTTTCGGAAATAGTGGTTTTCAAGCCGCGCAAAGGCGCGGGCGTAGTCCAGCGGCGCCTCGCCGACCATCCCGTCATTCTCGATGGAGGCGAGCGCGTTCTCCCAGCCCGCCCAGGCTCGGGCAAAGCGGAGTTCGGTGACCGGATCGCCCGAGAAAAGCCTGCGGTGATAGGCGGCGATCAGGTCGTCGCGTTCCTCCTCGGGGACGATCCCGGCGAAGTTCTGCCAGATGTCCGGCCAGAAAAGCCCGGCCCCCCCGCCATAGAACCAGTCCAGTTCGCGCTGCATCATCAGGAAAACGCCGCGCAGGATCAGATGGTTCACCCGGTCCGGGTGCGCCTCGGCATAGAGCAGTGCCAGCGTCGCGCCCCAACTGCCGCCAAAGACCGCCCAGTCACTTATGCCCAGCGTCTGTCGGATCGCCTCGATGTCGGCCAGCAGATCCCAGGTCGTATTCTCCTCGACCGAGGCATGGGGACGCGACCTTCCGCAACCCCGTTGATCGAACAGGACGATCCGATAGTGCGCCGGGTCGAAATAGCGCCGCATCGCGGGCGACGAGCCGCCGCCCGGCCCGCCATGCAGCACCACGACCGGCTGCCCATCCGCACGGCCGCATTGTTCCACATAGATCCGGTGGCCGCCGGAAACCGCGATCATCCGCTGATCGAACGGTTCGATCGACGGATAAAGGAGACTGCCTGCGCGTTTTTGCCCTGCGATCCGGTCCATGATTTGACTATATAAGCCTTTCATGGCCCCCGCCACCCGGAGAGAGATGATGCTGAACACCGTTGACCCGAGCGAGGTCGCCAAGTTCGAGGCGATGGCGGCCGAATGGTGGGATAGGGGTGGCAAGTTCAAGCCGCTTCACATGATGAACCCGGTCCGGCTCGATTACATCAGCGCCCAGATCGCCGCCGAGTTCGACCGCGATCTGCGTCAGCCCCAGCCCTTCGCGGGACTCAGGCTTCTCGACATCGGCTGCGGTGGCGGGCTACTCTCCGAACCGATGGCGCGGCTCGGCGCAACGGTCGTCGGCGCCGACGCCGCCGAACGCAACATCCCCGTGGCACAGCTTCACGCCGAACAATCCGGCCTGACCATCGACTATCGCCACACGTCCGCCGAAGCGCTGGCCGCCGGGGGCGAGCTTTTCGACGTGGTGCTGGCGATGGAGATCGTCGAACATGTGGCCGACCCGCTGGGTTTCGTCACGACCTGCCGCGATCTTCTGAAACCCGACGGGCTGATGGTCATGTCCACCCTGAACCGCACCACGAAAAGTTTCCTTGCCGCGATCATCGGCGCGGAATGGATCATGCGCTGGCTGCCGAAGGGCACCCACGACTGGACCAGGTTCATCCAGCCTGACGAGTTGCGCGCGATGATCACGCAAGCCGGCCTTGATCCCGTTGACCGCAAGGGCTTCGTCTTCAATCCCGTCAGCTGGCAATGGGCGCTGTCCGACCGCGACCTGTCGGTCAATTACGTGACCGCGAGCACCCGGCCCTGACCGCCCAGAACAGGCTTTCCGCCACTGGCGCAGCGGGCCTATAATCGGCCCATGCCCGCCCTCTGCCGCGATTGCCTGACACCCTTCGACCCGCCGCCCCCCAGTGCGCGCTGTCCCGCCTGCCATTCGCCGCGCCTTTTGTCGCATCCGGAGCTTTTCAGCCTGTCCATCGCCCACATGGACTGCGACGCCTTCTATGCGTCTGTCGAAAAGCGCGACAACCCGGACCTGCGCGACAAGCCGCTGATCGTCGGCGGCGGCCATCGCGGCGTGGTGTCGACCTGTTGCTATCTGGCGCGGATCAAGGGCGTGCGCTCGGCCATGCCGATGTTCCAGGCCCTGAAACTCTGCCCCGAAGCGACCGTCGTCAAACCGCGCATGTCGCATTACGTCGCCGTCTCGCGCCAGATCCGCCTGCTGATGGAGGCGCTGACCCCCCAGATCGAACCCCTGTCGCTGGACGAGGCTTTCCTCGATCTGAACGGCACCGCGCGCCTGCATCACGCGCCCCCGGCGATCCTTCTGGCCCGACTTCTGAAACGGATGGAGGAGGAGGTGGGCGTCACCGGTTCGGTCGGCCTGTCGCACAACAAGTTCCTGGCAAAGGTTGCCTCCGATCTCGACAAGCCGCGCGGCTTTTCGGTGATCGGTCAGGCCGACACGGCAGAGTTCCTGCGCGGCAAGCCGGTTCGGATGATCTGGGGCGTCGGCGCCGCGATGCAGGCCACGCTCGACCACGCCGGGATCCGCAGCTTCGACGACCTCCTGCGCTGGGACCGAAACGCGCTCGATCAGAAATTCGGCGCGATGGGCGGGCGGCTCTGGCATCTGGCGAGGGGAGAAGACAACCGGCGCGTAAGCCCGCACGAGCCAATGAAATCCATCTCGGCCGAAACCACCTTCTTCGAGGATACGTCCGACCGCGACCTCTTGGATGGACACCTCTGGCGGCTGGCTGAGCGTGTGTCGGACCGCGCCAAGGCCAAGGAACTGGCGGGCCGGACCGTGACCCTGAAACTCCGGCGCAAGGATTTCACCCTGCTGACCCGCAGCCATAAATTGCGTGATGCCACCCAGATGGCCGACCGGCTTTACCGGGCCGCCGCCGACCTAATGGGCGCGGTGGCCGAGCGTGGCCCCTTCCGCCTGATCGGGGTCGGCCTATCGGACATCGTGCCCGCCACCGCCGCCGATCTGACCGACGACCTTCTCGATCCGTCCGCCACCAAACGCGCGGGCGCGGAACGGGCCGCCGACAAGATCCGCCAGAAGTTCGGCAAGGACGCGATCATCAAGGGCCGCGCGCTGCGCTGACTATTCCGCGGCCAGCCGCGCCTCGGGCATCCCGAGAGTCGCTATGCCGCGCAGCACGGGGTCAAGCCGCGCCCGGAAATCGGCGAATTGCGCATGCGGCTGGATGGTGCGTTCATCCATGTAAAGCGCGCGGTCCAGTTCGATCTGGACCGCATGTTGATGAATGCCGGGCCGGCCATAGGTCTGGGCGATATAAGCCCCGGCAAAGGGCGCATTGCGGGCCACGCGAAACCCCTGTGCGCGAAAGGCTTCCTCGATCCCCGTCACCACATCGCTGGAGGCTGACGCCCCATACCGGTCGCCGATCACCACCTCGGGCCGCTTTCCCGCCCGTGCCGGGATCGCCTCCATCGCCTCGTGCGGCATGGAATGCACATCGATCAGGATCGCCTGGCCGAACCGCGCCCGCGATTCGTCCAGAAGCCGTGCCAGACAGGCGTGATAGGGCTGCCACAGGTCGCGGATGCGACCTCGCGCCTCGCTCATCGGCAGTTTGCCGCGATAGATCGCGCGACCGCCCGCCACCACGCGCGGAATGACGCCAAGTCCCGAAGCCACGCGCGGATTATGGGCGAAGCTGCGGGCATCCTCGATCACCGCCGGGTCCAGTTCGTCGGCGCCGCGGTTCAGGTCCAGATAGGACCGCGGCGCATTGGCCGCCAGCAAGGGCGCGCCGAAGGTGGGCACTGCCGCCAGAAGATCGTCGACAAACGCGTCCTCCGACGTGCGGATCATGCGGTCATCCAGCACCGTCCTTGCGAGAAAATCCTGCGGATAGGCCCGCCCGGAATGGGGCGAGGCGAAAACCACGCTGGTCTCGCGGCGCTTGGGCAGGATAAGAGTGTAGGCGGCACTGGTCATGGAATACCCGGTTTCACGCAAAGCATAGCCGCAATTGCCCTGCTGCCAAACCCCCTTGCAAGCCTTGGCGACTCCTTTTATAGCACCAGCGACCGACGCGGTTCCGCCCGCGTCCTTATTGTTTTGGACAGGCGGGATTGTGCACGGACGGGCGCGTAGCTCAGCGGTAGAGCACTACGTTGACATCGTAGTGGTCACAGGTTCGATCCCTGTCGCGCCCACCATTCACCGCCTTGGGGATGTTCCCCGGGGCCAGTCTTGCAGGCGCAGACGCGCCGTAAAGGAGAGAACGATGAAGGTAGCGAACTCGCTCCGCTCGCTCAAGACGCGTCATCGCGATTGCCAGGTCGTGCGCCGCAAGGGCCGCGTCTATGTGATCAACAAGACGCAGAAGCGCTATAAGGCCCGTCAGGGGTAAGATGCGCCCTGACGATCTTCCCGTGGATGATCGTCAGCATCGAACGCCCGTTGACCAGTCAACGGGCCGGGCTTCAAGCTTTTGGATTCCAGGGCCGCACCGTTTACCGGGGCGGCCCTTTGCTTTTGGGCCGCCTCAGGGCTTCACCAGCGGCACCACGCGGGGGGTGCCCTCATCCGGCGCCAGCTCTTCGAAATCGAAGTTGTCCAGCCGCTTCGCCCGCTTGCCCGCCTTGTCGGCGGAGATCTTGATGTCTTCCAGATCCTTGGCTGCCTGACCGAAATGGCGGTCCAGATTGCCGACCCGTTCGCCCAGCCGGTCCACATCGCCATGCAGCAGTGCCAGTTCCTTGCGGATCGCACCCGCCTGCTCGCGCATCCGCGCATCCTTCAGGACCGCCCGCATCGTGTGAAGTGTGGCCATGCAGGTGGTGGGAGACACGATCCAGACCTTCGCCGCGAAGCCGTCTCGCACCAGTTCAGGGAAGTTCGCGTGCAGTTCGGCATAGACCGCCTCGGACGGCAGGAACATCAGCGCCCCGTCGGCCGTCTCGCCTTCGACGATATACTTCTCCGCAATCGCCTTTATGTGATTGCGGACCGCGATCCGCATCATCCGCTGGGCTTCGATGATCTCGGCATTGTTCGCGGCCCGGCGCAGCGCCTCGTAGGCTTCCAGCGGGAACTTGCTGTCGATCACGATCGGCCCCGGCGGGTTCGGCAGATGGATCAGGCAATCTGCCCGCCGCCCGTTCGAAAGCGTCGCCTGCATCGAATAGGCGTCGGCGGGCAGCGCCTTCAGCACGATGTCATGCAGCTGGATTTCCCCGAACGCGCCGCGCGTCTGCTTGTTTGACAGGATATCCTGCAAGCCCAGCACATTGCCCGACAGTTTCTCGATATTCGCCTGCGCCTTGTCGATCGTCTCCAGCCGCTGCTGCAACTCCCCCAGCGACCGGGCAGTGCGGGTCGCGCTGCCGTGCAGCGTCTCGGACATGCCGCGCGACACTTCGGCCAGACGGGCTTCCATCAGATGCAGAAGCTTCGCCTGCGCGGCGGCAGACGCTTCCGACACATGATGCAGGCCGCCCGCAAGTTGCTGCTGCCCGTCGGAGAGGCCTTGAACCCGGCTGCCGAGCGCGCTCATCTGCTGCAGCATCGGTTCCGCCATGCGCGCCGACCGGCCCGCGGCCCGCATCGTCACGATGATCAGCACGAAAAGGACAATCAGCAGAACCGCACCCGCCAGCGCGAGTTGCACCACGGGGTCGCCGAAGGAAAAATCATATCCGCCAATGCTGATCATGTGCGCCCGAACAGCCGCTCAATATCGGAAAGCTTCAATTCCACATAGGTCGGCCGCCCGTGGTTGCACTGGCCTGACAAGGGCGTCGCCTCCATCTCGCGCAAAAGCGCGTTCATCTCCTCCGGTCGCATCTGCCGGCCGGAGCGGACGGAGCCATGGCAGGCCATGCGCGACAGGATCGCGTCGATGGCCGCGCCGAGACGCGGGCTTTGCCCCTGATCGGCCAGCTCGTCCAGAATGTCGCGCAAAAGCGCGGCGGCGTTCACCTGGCCGAGGATCGCCGGGGTAGCACGCACGGCGATGGCGCTGCCGCCGAAAGGTTCGATCGACAGGCCCAACCGCTCAAGCTCGGGTGCGTGGTCGAGTATCGCGGCCGCGTCATGGGCCGAAAGCTCGACAATTTCGGGGATCAGCAGCGCCTGGGCGGCAACGCCGTTTGCGTCACGCTGGGCCTTCAGCCGTTCGTACACCAAGCGTTCGTGCGCGGCGTGCTGATCGACGATCACAAGGCCGGTCTCTGTCTGGGCGATGATGTAATTTTCATGCACCTGCGCCCGCGCCGCCCCCAGGGGACGATGCAGTGCCGTCTCCTCGACGGGGGCCGTTGCGGCGGGCGGGTCGAACCGGGCCGACGCCTCGGCCAGTTCCGCAGCCAGCGGAGCCTGAACGGCGAAAGCGCGCGCCAGCGACGCCTGTGCCGGGCGGTCCATCTGGTAGATCCGCGGCGCCACCGGCTCGGTCCGCATCGCGCCAAGTGCCAGCCCGGCAACGGTGGAGGACGCCCGGTGCCCGGCCTCTGCCAGCGCATGGCGCAGCGCCGACACGATCAGGCCGCGCGCGATCCCCGGTTCGCGGAACCGCACCTCGGCCTTGGCGGGATGGACGTTCACGTCGACACGTTCGGGATCAACCGACAGGAACAGGACCGCCGCAGGATGCCGGTCGCGCGACAAAACATCCTGATAGGCGGCGCGGAGCGAGCCCAAAAGCAGCTTATCGCGCACCGGGCGGCCATTCACGAAGAGATATTGTTCGACCGCCGCGCCCCGTGAATAGGTGGGAAGCGCCGCATAGCCGGTCAGGCGGATGCCTTCGCGTTCCGCGTCGATCCTGAGCGAATTGTCCGCAAACTCCGCCCCGAGCAGCCGGCGCAGGCGCTGGCCCAGAGCTTCGAACAACTCGCCCTGTTCAGAATCAGTGCGCAGAATGACACGGCCCTCAGCCCCGACCGAGAGATCGCGCAGCGCAAAGGCGACGTAGGGCTCCGCCATCGCCAGCCGCCGCAGGACATCCGCGATGGCCTGCGCTTCGGCCCGGTCGGCGCGCAGGAATTTCAGCCGTGCGGGGGTGGCGTAGAAAAGGTCGCGCAGTTCGACAACCGTGCCGCGTGTCAGGGCAGCGGGCCGGACCGGGGCTTCCCGCCCGCCCGCGACCGCGATCTGCGCCGCATCGAACCCCGCCGCGCGGCTGGTGACGGTCAGCCGACCGACCGCGCCGAGCGAGGGCAGCGCCTCGCCGCGGAACCCGAAGGTGTGGATGTTCAGAAGGTCGCTGCCGTCGATCTTCGACGTCGCATGGCGCGACAAGGCGAGCGGCAGGTCATCCGCCGTCATGCCGCAGCCATCGTCCGTCACCCGGATCAGCGTCTTGCCGCCGTCGGCATAGGCAACCTCGATCCGCTGCGCGCCGGCGTCGAGTGCATTTTCGACCAGCTCCTTCACGGCCGATGCGGGCCGCTCCACCACCTCGCCCGCCGCGATCCGGTTGACCGCGCCTTCGTCAAGCCGGCGGATCACCGGCCGTTCTGGCGGCGAGGATGCGTGGATATGGGGTTTTGCGGCGCTCATGCCCCAAGCTGTAGCATGAGGCATGAGATTTGGCCATGCTGATCAGGGGGTGGAGCTGATCCCGTCGGGTTGTCCGACCACGACGAAGGTCAACTGATCCGGCTTCATCTGTTCGCGCGCAACCCGGTTCACGTCATCCAGCGTGACCGCCTCGATCTTTGCATTGCGATTGGCCGGATAGTCGATCGGAAAGCCTTCCATCTGCATGCCCACAAGGATCGAGGCAATGTTGCCGTTGCCGTCGAAGCGCAGCGGATAGGAGCCGGTCATGTAGGTCTTGGCGGCGTCAAGTTCGGCCTGAGTGACGCCGTTCTTCGCCACATCCGCCCAGACGTCGCGGATCACGCTGATCGCCTCCGCCGCCTTCTGGTTGGAGGAGGCGAGCGCCCCCATCCAGGCTTCACCCAGATCCATCGTCATCAGGTCGGACGATACGCCATAGGTCAGCCCGCGCTTTTCGCGCACCTCGGTCATCAGGCGGGCGGTAAAACCGCTGCCGCCGACAATCTGGTTCAGCACGTAGAGCGCATAATAGTCCGGATCATCCAGCTTCATCCCCGGCTGACCGAACAGGATCGAGGATTGGGGCGTGTCGAAGTCCACGACCGTCGTCGTGCCGGGAAAGTTTTCAACCGCTTGGTCGGGCAGATCCGCGCCCTTTTCCGGCAGACCGCCGAGAAGGTCGTCGATGATCTTGCCCAGCGCCTCGGGCGTGATGTCGCCCACCGCCGACACATAGACCCGGTCGCGGGTCATGGTCGCTGCCTTGGCCGCCAGGATGTCGTCGCGGGTCAGGCCCGTCACCGATTCGGCGGTTCCCATGTCGGAGGAGCCATAGGGATGAGTGCCGAAGGTGATCTTGCGCGCGGTTTCCTGCGCGATGTCGTCGGGCGAGGTCGCACGCGAGGCGATGATCGACAGGATCTGCCCGCGCACCCGGTCGATGGATGGCTGATCGAAGGCCGGATCGGTCAGCGCGGTTTTCAGAAGCGCCACCGCCCGATCGCGGTTTTCGGTCAGGAACTGGGCCGACACCGATACCGTGTCGGACCCGGAATCGAAACTGAACTGTGCGGCCAGGTCATCGCGCGCCTCGGCAAATCCCCTGGAATCAAGTCCCGCCGCTCCTTCCTCCAGCAGAGAGGCCATCAGCATGACCGCGCCGCGTTTGCCGGCCGGGTCCAGCGACGTGCCGCCCCGGAACCGGATTTCAAGCGCGGTGAAGGGAATGCCCTGCTCCTCCACCAGCCAGGCCTTGATTCCGCCGGGAGAGATGATTTCGGCAATCTTCACCTCGGCTAGAAGCGGCGTCGCCAGAAGGCTGAGGGCGGCTGCGAACAGGAACCGGATCATTGCATCACCTCTTCCGCGGCGGCGGTCATTGCCCAGCCTGTTACCGCCTGACGGCGATCCAGCACCTTGCGCGCCACGCGCATCACATCCTCCTCGGTCACGGACTGAAGAACCTCGGGCCAGGCCTGCACATCTTCGATGGTCAGGCCGGTGGTCAGCGCCGCCCCATAATCCTCGGCCAGATCGCTCACATTGTCCTTGCGATAGATGAGATCGGCGCGAAGTTGGGTCTTCAGCCGGGCAAACTGCGCCGGGTCGATGCCCTCTGCCAACAGATCGTCAATCACCTTGTCCATCGCCGCTTCGGCCTCCTTCAGGCTGACCCCGGGAACGGGCGCGGCATAGATCGAGAATTTGGACGGGTCGAGCGAGGTGGAATCATAGGCCGCCCCCACCGACACCGCGATCTTCTGGTCGAAGGACAGCGCGCGCGACAGCAGCGAAGTCTGCGCATTGCCGCCAAGAAGCGCGGCCAGGAAGGTCAGCGCCGCCGCATCTTGCTGCGCGCCGCTGTTGCGTTCGGGGGCAAGGTAGTTGCGCACCACATAGGGTTGCGAAATGTTCGGATCGCTGAACGAAAGCCGCCGTTCGGCCAGTTGCGGTGGTTCCTGCGGGCGCGCACGATCCGCAATCCCGTCGCTGGGCGCGAGCGGGCCGTAGTAGGTTTCGGCAAGCTCTTTCACCTTGGCCGGATCCACATCGCCCGCCACGATCAGCGTGGCGTTGTTGGGCGCGTAGTAGCGTCTGTACCAGTCGAGCGCGTCCTGCCGGCTCAACCCCTCCATCTCGGACCGCCAGCCGATCGTCGGCGTCCCGTAGGGATGGTTGAGGAACATCGCTGCATCCAACTGCTCGCCGAACAAGGCCTCGGGCGAGGAATCGATACGTTGGGCGCGCTCTTCCAGGATGACCTCGCGTTCGGTCTTCACATCATCTTCCGACAGGATCAGGTTGCGCATCCGGTCGGCTTCCATTTTCATCACCAGATCCAGCCGGTCGGCCGCAAGGCGCTGGAAATAGGCCGTCTGGTCCGCGGTGGTAAAGGCGTTGTCATACCCGCCCAGCGCCTCGACGGTCTGCGAAAAGGCCCCTTGCGGCACATCCTTCGTGCCCTTGAACATCAGGTGCTCCAGAAAATGCGCGATCCCGGATTTGCCGCGCTTTTCGTCTGCCGACCCGGCACGATACCAGACCATATGGCTCACGACCGGGGCGCGGTGATCCTCGATCACCACCGCCTGCATTCCGTTCCGAAGGGTGAAGGTCGTGACCTGATCGGCCAGGGCGGGCGCGGCCGACAGCAAAAGTGTCAGGCCGGTGGTCAGTCGGAACATTCCGTCCTCCGCAAACAGTGTCGCGAACTGTCTAGCGGGCGATGCCGGAAGCTCAAGTCAGGAAATGGCCAAGGGTCCGCACGTTGGCGTGACCGGGCCAACCGGATCAGGGCGCGGCAGGCGGTGCGCCGACCGTCTGCACTCCGGCCGCGCGCCAGCGCTCAAGTTCCGAATACTGATCCAGCATCATCGGCCCATAGGCCTTGAAATAGATCGTGATATTGAAAATCCGCTCAAGCAGCCGTCCATCATGCGCGCGCCGGTATTCCAGATCCTCCGCCGCAAGCGTCTGGCGGATGTTCGCCTCGCGGCCGAAGCGGGTGGCATGGGCCAGCAGCGCCGAGCTTCCCGCGGAAATCTGGCCGGGCGTCACCGCTTCGGGATTGCCGCCAAGGGCCGCCACGGCGTCCGCCTCCGGTGTCGGGTCGGTGATGTTGGTGCCGCCGGGCGTCGGCTCAGGCAGGGCGGTCACGTCCTCTGGCATGGTCAGCGGCTTTGTCGGCAGAATCGAAAACTCATCGGGACTGCGCGACTTGGACCGAAGCGTGATCAGGTCCGGGACCTTCTCGCCACGCGCGCAGGCCGACAGCACAAGGCTCGCCAGCAGCGCGCCGCAGAGGATGCCGTTTTTCGCCTGCATGAACAACTCCCGCACCTTACGCGCCTGTCTTAGCCGATGATTCCCGCCCCGTCACGGGGTCTTGTCCGCCGCCTTGCCGGGGTGGGAGAAAAACACCATGCCCAGCGCGCCGAAAAAGATCGTGACGTCGGCGACGTTGAAGGAAAACGGATTGTCGAACCACGGCAGGCCCATGTTCAGGAAGTCGGCAACGGCGCCATAGAGAAGCCGGTCGATGACATTGCCCAGCGCACCCCCGATCAACAGACCGGCGCTGATCTGCACCCGGCGGTTCTTTGGTTCCTGCCTTGCCCAGCGCCAGATCCAGGCCGAAATCACCAGCGCGACCAGGATCAGCACCCAGCGGCCCAGGTCGCCCGACGACGAGAAAAGCCCGAAGTTGATGCCTTCGTTCCAGGCCATGCGGAATTGCAGGACGGGCGGCAGAATCGGAACCTCCTGCCGCCCGTCGAGGTCGAGCAACTGGACGACCAGAAATTTCGTCACCTGATCCAGAGCGAACGTCAGACCAGCGATTTTGACTAGAAGCTGCATGGATGCCTCAATGCCGGAAATGGCGCATGCCGGTGAAAACCATCGCCAGCCCTCGATCATCCGCGGCGGCGATGACATCGGCGTCACGCATGGACCCGCCTGGCTGGATGATCGCAGTCGCCCCGGCCTCTGCCGCCGTGATCAGGCCGTCGGCAAAGGGAAAGAACGCGTCCGACGCCACCACCGCGCCCTGGGTCGGGGGCGCAGAAAGGCCCAGGGCTTCGGCCATGTCCTGCGACTTGCGCGCGGCTATGCGGGTGGAATCCACCCGGCTCATCTGGCCCGCGCCCACGCCAACCGTCGCGCCATCCTTCACATAGACGATGGCGTTCGACTTCACATGTTTGGCCACCTTCCAGGCAAAGAGCAGATCGGCCATTTCCTGCGCCGAAGGCGTGCGCTTGGTCACCACCTGAAGCGCTTCGGGCTTCAGCCAGCCATTGTCGCGGTCCTGCACCAGAAAGCCGCCTGCGACCTGTTTGAACATCAGGCCGGGTGTGGCGGGATCGGCCAGCGCCTCGGTCGTCAGCAGACGCAGGTTTTTCTTGGCCGCAAACACGTCGCGGGCCGCTTCGTCGGCGCCCGGCGCAATCACCACCTCGGTGAAGATCTGGCAGATTTCCTCGGCCGTTTCGCAGTCGAGCGGCCGGTTCAACGCCACGATGCCGCCAAAGGCCGAGGTCCGGTCGCAGTCATAGGCGCGCCGGTAGGCCTCCAGAAGCGATGCGCCCCGCGCCACGCCACAGGGGTTGGCGTGCTTGATGATCGCGCAGGCCGCGGACTTCGCCGGATCGAACTCGCTGACCAGTTCATAGGCCGCGTCGGTATCGTTGATGTTGTTGTAGCTCAGTTCCTTGCCCTGCCACTGGCGCGCGGTGGCGACGCCGGGGCGG
>CAZRKU010000012.1:0-13086 GCA_964600685.1 uncultured Frigidibacter sp.
TCTTCTACGCCACCTCCAACCGCCGGCATCTGATGCCGCGCGACATGATCGAGAATGAACGCTCCTCCGCGATCAACCCGTCCGAGGCGGTCGAGGAGAAGGTGTCGCTCTCTGACCGGTTCGGCCTGTGGCTCGGCTTTCATCCCTGTTCGCAGGACGAATATCTGGCGATGATCCGCGGCTATTGCGACGCGCACGGGCTGGCGATCGGCGACGAGGCCCTGCGCGCCGAAGCGATCGAATGGCAGGCCACGCGCGGTGCGCGTTCGGGCCGCGTGGCCTGGCAGTTCTTCACCGATCTGGCGGCACGGCACGGCGCGAGGCTCTGACCGCGCGGAATTTTTAAGAACTCCGCAGCGCTTTCTTTGAAAGAGATCGCCAAAATGGCATATCAAAAGCATCCGCGTCGCGGGATGCATGGGGCAGAGTCCCGCTCCCTCAGACCGCAGCTTTCGCCGCCGTCTCAAGCGCATGCAACATGGACGCCGCGCCTGACCGCAGGGTGATCAGGCTGAACATCTCGCGCGGGCCTTGGCACAGCAGGAAACAGCCCAGATGTTCGATCTGGCTGCGGGTCGCCTGACCGGCCTCCATCGCTTCCACATCGACATTGCAGAGGCGTTGCAGCATCGGCACCGCGCCGGCGCCCGCGATCTCGAAGCGCACCCAGCCGTCGGTCTGCTCTGTCACCGAGGCATCCGCGCCGACCGCGACTTTCAGGATCGCCGCGATATCCTCGTGGCTGTCATAGGGTGCGGTGATCATCCACTGGCCGGGACTGGTCCAGAAGGCGGACCAGGGATCGCCGGTGATCAGCCCGCCGGGGGCGGGCAGTGCAAAGCCCAAAAGAGCCTTGGCGGATTTTTCGGCGGCCTTTTCGCGGCCCAGGCGGAGGCTGAGCGACGCCATCGCGAGGCCGGGATTTTCGGCGACCCGGATCGAGCCGATTGTATGGCCGACGGGCGCAGCCGTCCCAAGGGCGCAAAGCGGTTTCAATGCATGATCAGCCACGGAGGCGTTCTCCTTCCGGGTCGACGAAGTGGGCGGCGACAACCTCGACCAGCACTTCGGTGTTTTTGAGCGGGTTGACGGCGCGCAAGACCTCGCCCTTGCGGTTCGCGCCGTTCTTCAGAAGCCCGAGCGCGATGGACGAGCCGACATGGGGCGAATAACAGGCGGAGGTCATGTAACCCTGATCGTTGGCCGCATTGGCCGCGTCATTGCCGTTGATGAAATGCGACCCTGCCGCCAGCGGCTCCGCCGGATTGACCGGCTTGAACCCCATCACGTTGAGCGCGCCCGGCTGGTTCAGCCCCTCGCGTTCCGACAGGGTCGAGCCGATCGCATCCTTCTTCTTCGACACCATGCCCCCCATGCCGAGGTTCAACGCGGTGGTGGTACCGTTCAACTCGTTGCCCGCCACATGACCCTTCTCGATGCGCATGACACCCAGCGCCTCGGTCCCGTAGACACAGCCGCCGAGATCGGCGGCAAGCCCCGCCATCCTGCGGATCAGCGCGTCGCCATAACGGGTGGGAACCGCGATTTCATAGGCGAGTTCCCCCGAGAAGGAGATGCGGAACAACCGCGCGCGCAGACCGCCGCAGACGGTGATCGGACCGCAGGCCATGTAGGGGAAGGCCTCGTTCGAAATGTCCTGGTCGACGACCTGCTCCAAGAGCCTGCGCGCGTTCGGACCCGCCACCGAAAACTGCGCCCAGGCTTCGGTGGTCGAGATGATATGGACATCCATGTCGGGCCACAGGCACTGGCGACAGAATTCCATGTGGCGGTAAACGCCCACGGCGTTGGCGGTTGTCGTCGTGACGACGAAATGATCCTCGGCCAGACGCGCGGCGGTGCCGTCGTCCATCACCATCCCGTCCTCGCGCAGCATCAGACCATAGCGGACCCGGCCCACGGCCAGCTTGGCGAACGGGTTGGCATAGATGCGGTTCAGGAACTCGGCCGCGTCGGTGCCCTGCACATCGACCTTGCCGAGCGTGGTCACGTCGCAGATGCCCACCGACTTGCGCGTCGTCAGAACCTCGCGGTCCACCGACTGCCGCCAGTGGGTTTCGCCCGCGTGCGGGAACCACTGGGCGCGCAGCCACATGCCGACCCCGACAAAGACCGCGCCCTGTTCGCTCGCCCACTTGTGGCTGGGCGTCAGGCGGGTGGGGCGGAAGTCCGCGCCCGCCGACCGGCCCGCATAGGCGGCGATTGGCACCGGCGTATAGGGCGGGCGATAGATCGTGGTCCCGGTCTGGGGGATGGTCTTGCCGGTCAGTTCGGCCATCACCGCAAGCCCGGTGATGTTGGAGGTCTTGCCCTGATCGGTCGCCATGCCAAGGGTCGTGTAACGCTTCAGATGCTCGACCGATTTAAAATTCTCCTGATGCGCCAGCTTGATGTCCTTCACCGTGACATCGTTCTGCTGGTCGACCCAGGCGCGGCCTTGTCCGTGCGGGACATACCACAGGGCCGACAGGGCGACGGGCGCATCCTCGGCCACCGGCAGGGGCGCGGCTTTCGCGGTCAGGCCAATATCGCCCAAGGCGGCCATCGCGGCCTTCGCCCCGGTCTGCAACGCGCCATGAGTGGAAAAGACCCCCTTGGCCGCGCCCGCGACCGACATGCCGGGTGGCAGGTCGGACGGCACGAAGGTCTGCAAGGCCTCATCCCAGGCCGGGCGATTGCGCTGGTGGCAGGTCAGTTGCAGGTTCGGGTTCCAGCCCCCCGACACGGCCAGCGCGTCGCAGGCGATGGAACGGCTCCGCCCGCTGGCGTCGCGCACGGTAATTTCCCGCAGCCCCAGCCGGCCGCGGCTGTTTTCCACCATCTCGCCCTTGCGGCTGTCGATGATCGCGGCGATCGTCACGCCCTTGGCCTGAAGGTCGGCGGCGGTGCGCAACCCGTCGGCATTGTTGGTGAAAAGCGCCACGGTCCGGCCCGGCGTTGTCGCCCAGCGGTTGGCATAGGCCCGGACTGCCCCCGCCATCATGATCCCCGGCCGGTCGTTGTTTTCGAACGCGATGGGCCGTTCGGTCGCCCCCGCGCAGAGGATCGCGCGCCTGGAATAGATCCGCCACAGGATCTGGCGCGGTTTGCCCGCGGGCGGCACCGCCAGATGGTCGCTGACCCGTTCCAGCGCCGAATAGATGCCGTGGTCATAGGCCCCAAGGATGGTGGTCCGCGCCATCAGCCGCACCTTCGGCAGGCTGGCCAGTTCGGCAACCACCCCCGCCGCCCAATCCGCCCCGGCGATGCCGCCGACCGCGAAGGTTTCGGCGTTCAGCCGCCCGCCCGGGCGGAAATCCTCGTCCGCCAGGATGACCCGCGCCCCCGCGCGCCCCGCCGTCAGCGCGGCCATCAGCCCCGCCGGTCCCGCACCGATGATCAGGATGTCGCAATGCAGGAAGCCCTTGTCATAGGCGTCGGGGTCGACCTCGCCCGACAGGCGGCCAAGGCCCGCCGCCCGGCGGATCATCGGCTCGTAAAGCTTTTCCCAGAAGGCCTTCGGCCACATGAAGGTCTTGTAATAGAAGCCCGCCGCGAAGAAGGGCGACAGCCGGTCGTTGATCGCCAGCGCATCGAAGTGCAGGCCGGGCCAGCGGTTCTGGCTTTGCGCGGAGAGCCCGTCGAACAGTTCCGCCACCGTCGCACGGGTGTTCGGCTCGCGCCGCGCGCCGCCCCGCAGTTCGACAATCGCGTTCGGCTCCTCCGATCCGGCCGAAATCGGGCCGCGCGGCCGGTGATACTTGAAGGACCGGCCCATCAGCCGCACGCCATTGGCCAGAAGCGCCGAGGCAAGCGTATCGCCCGCATGGCCCTGATAGGCCGCGCCGTCGAAGGTGAAGCGATGGGTCTGCGTCCGGTCGATCTGGCCGCCGGAAAGACGATTGACCTGGCTCATTTCGACCGCCCCTTTGCCCGCGCCACATTCCGCGCCAGCTCCACCCTGGTGATTTCATGCGTGACCGTATCGCGCGTCACCACCAGCCAGCTGCGGTCGCCCTGTTCGTGGTACCAGAGTTCGCGATGCTCCCCCGCCGGGTTGTCGCGCAGATAGAGATATTCGTAGAAGGCCTGTCCCGCGCCGTCGCTCTGCCAGTCGGGCCGGTCGATCAGCGACGCATCGCCCAGATAGGTGAATTCCTGCTGGTCGCGGGGGCCGAGGAGCGGATGGTTGATGATCATGGTGCGTTCCCCGTTTCAGTGCAGGTTGGGCTGCGCGCCCATGCCTTTTTCGTCGATCATCAGCCCCTTCTGGAACCGGTCGAACCGATAGGCCCTGGCGGTCACATGGGGGGTATCGGTGGCCAGCAGATGCGCGAAGGCCCAGCCGGAGGCGGGCGTGGCCTTGAACCCGCCATAACACCAGCCGCAGTTCAGATAGAGGCCGTCGATATGGGTCTTGTCGATGATCGGCGAGCCGTCCATCGACATGTCCATGATCCCGCCCCACATCCTGAGAAGCCGGGCCCGGCCGATCATCGGCATCAGGCTCATGCCGCCCTCGCACACATCCTCGACCACGGCCAGGCCGCCGCGCTGGGCGTAGGAATTGTAGCCGTCGATGTCGCCGCCGAACACAAGACCGCCCTTGTCGGACTGGCTGACATAGAAATGCCCCGCGCCATAGGTGATGACGCCGGGGATGATCGGCTTCAGCCCCTCGGACACGAAAGCCTGAAGCACGTGGCTTTCCAGCGGCAGGCGGTTCATGCCCGCATGGGCCATCACGCGGGAGGTCGATCCCGCCACCGCAACACCCACCTTCTTCGCGCCGATGAAGCCGCGGTTGGTCTCCAGCCCGAGGATCCGGCCGCCTTCGATCCGCATCCCCGTCACTTCGCAGTTCTGGATCAGATCGACGCCGCGCATGTCGGCGCCGCGCGCATAACCCCAGGCGACCGCATCATGGCGCACCGTGCCGCCGCGCCGTTGCAGCAGCCCGCCCTTGATCGGGAAACGCGCGCTGTCGAAATTCAGGAAAGGCGCCATGGCGCGCACGCCGTCGCGGTCCAGAAGCTCCGCATCCACCCCGTTCAGCCGCATCGCATTGCCGCGCCGGGTATAGGCGTCGCGCTGGGCATCGGTGTGGCACAGGTTCAGGACACCGCGCTGGCTGACCATGGCATTGTAGTTGAAGTCCTGTTCCAGCCCTTCCCAGAGCTTCATCGAGAATTCGTAGAAAGGCTCGTTTCCATCCAGCAGGTAGTTCGAGCGGATGATCGTGGTATTGCGGCCGACGTTGCCGCCACCCAGATAACTTTTTTCCAGAACCGCGATACGGGCCTGTTTGAACTCCTTGGCCAGATAATAGGCTGTGGCCAGCCCGTGCCCGCCGCCGCCCACGATCACATAGTCATAGGCCGCCTGCGGAGCAGGGTCGCGCCAGGCGGGCGTCCAGCCCTTGTGGCCGGTCAGGGCCTCCTTGATGACCCGAAAGCCGGAATAGCGCATCGCCGCCCCCTTCCCGTTCACGTGCAGTCACATCATGGCGCAGGTCGGTTCCTCCAACCTCATTGTTTCAGACATACACCTGCATGTTTCGGACATTCTTGGCCAGTGATTGTGCGGGTCGCCGGGCCGGGCCGCGACGGCGCTGCGGCTTTCCGGTGCGTTGTCACCGGCGCGCGAAGGGGATAAGAACCGCGCGTGACGATCTGACCGGAGCCACAAGCATGACCGCGCGCCCCAAGGCCGCCCCCGACTGCGCCACGATGGAAGAGGTGCGCGCCGGCATTGATGCGGTCGACGCCGAACTGGTGCGCCTGCTCGGGCGCCGCGTGGGTTATATCGACCGGGCCGCCGTGCTGAAAGCGCCCCTCAACCTGCCCGCGCGCATCGACTGGCGGGTCGAGGAGGTGGTGGCCAAGGTGCGCCGGACCGCGACGGACGAGGGGCTTGATCCGGCCCTCGCCGAGACGCTCTGGCGCCAGCTCATCGACTGGTCCATCGCCCGCGAGGATGTTCGGCTGCGCTCTGATCCGGCCCGCTGAAAAGGTCTGGCGGAGTCGGCGCCCGTCGTTCGGCCCCCCATGGTTGACGTGTCTGGCCGCGTCCGCGCCGCCCTGCCGCGCCCGCGACTCGGGTCTGAGCGGGATCTCCTTCAGAAGCCCGCCGACCCCCATTCCGGCGATGTCATCATCGCTGACCGCCAACCCGCAGGCGATCCGTTCCAACACCCAGTCCGCGCCATTGAGCGCGGGCGAGCGGGCGCAGCCGGGCAGGCCGATCACCGGGCGGACAAAGGCCGCGCCCCGCGCCGCTGCGCAGGCCGCGAAAAGGGAGGTTTCATCAACGGCATAGGCGATGATCTTCACCGTGCCGACCATCGTGCCCTCCGCCACCCGCTGGTGCGGCGGCAGGGTGGCGAGGGTGATCGACGGATGGGTCCGGTTCAACCGGTGGATCGCGGCGACGTCCAGCCCGACGATCCCGGCCCGCGTGGCGTTCAGATTGACCCGTCCCGCGTGCGGCGCGGTCAGTTGCAGACCCGCGGCCCGCCCGTCCGGCACCAATGCGGCGGCCAGTCGCGCGGCGGCGGTATTTTCATCCACATCCCCCGGCCCCAGCCGCGCTGCCACGACGCTTCCGACCCCGGCGGCGTGCAGTGGGGCAATGTCGGATGCGCGCAGAACCTGCCCCTTGGCCAGCTGCCGCCCGCCCGACATCAGCGTATGGGCCAGGATGGAACCCGCGTCCCTGTCAGGGGAAGCGGGCCGAACCTCATGTTCCGCGCCGGAGTGTCCGGGTGATCTCGGCCATCACCGACAGGGCAATTTCGGCGGGCGACCGCGCCCCGATGGGCAGGCCCACCGGGGCATGAAGCCGGGCAAGGGCGGTATCGTCGAACCCCGCCTCGGTCAGACGCGCGATGCGTTTCGCGTGGGTGCGGCTCGAGCCGAGAGCGCCGATATAGAAGGCCCTGGATCCCAGCGCGATCCGCAGCGCGGGGTCGTCGAGCTTTGCATCATGGGTCAGCGTCACCACCGCGGTGCGCGCGTCGATCCCGTAGGTTTCCAGCGCCGCGTCTGGCCAGGCATTGCTGATCGCCTGGCCCGGAAAACGCTCCGGCGCGCCGAAGGCCGCGCGCGGATCCACGATCAGGCAATCGTAGCCGCAACTGCGCGCCATCGGCACCAAAGCCTGCGCGATATGGACCGCGCCCACGACGATCAGCCTGAGCGGCGGGTTGTGGACCGCGATGAAGTCGGCTCCCTCGATCCCCGACTGATCGGCGCGGAAACGGGGGGAGAGGGTCTCAGTCGGTGCGCTCAGGCGTGTGGCCCAAGTCTCCAGATTCGTGATGCAGGCCAAGGGTTTGCGCGCGGCCCGCGCGCTGACCAGGTCGGCCAGCAGGTTTTCGCCCAGGTTGCCGCCCACGGGTTGGACCATCACCCGGATCGTGCCGCCGCAGGCAAGGCCCGCGGCAAAGGCGTCCTCGTCGCTCACGCCAAAAGTCAGGATCCGCGACCGGCCGTCCCTGAGCGACGCCAGCGCCTCCTCGACCACCGCGCCTTCGACGCAGCCGCCGGAGACGGACCCGGCCATGCGTCCCGCGCCGGAAACCGCCAGCTGGCTGCCCACCGGGCGGGGCGCCGACCCCCAGGTCTCGATGACCGTGGCCAACGCCGCCCCTTCGCCCGCGGTGTGCCAGGCAAGGGCCTGTTGCGGGGTCTGATCGTGATCGGATTGCATGGTGTTGCGGATCTCCCTGCGGTCACTATCGCAGGGCGGCGGGCTTCGCGCCATTGGCAAAAGTCCAACGGGCAGCGCCGTCCTGTGGCCCGAGAAAGCGCAGAAGCCGGTCACGTTCGCCGCCGTCGCTGGCCGATGAAATGGCCTGCGTCAGCCCCTCCAGCGCGGTGATCGAATGGCCGGAACGGAAGCAATCGACATGGGGCAACATGGCGCGGATGCCGCGGGCGCGGGGCAGGAACCCGTCCCAGCGCAACAGCGGCTTCCGCCAGATCAGACGGCGGCGGGACAGATGCAGGCGCTGGATTTCGCGCGTCGGGCCGGTTTCCGCGTCGCGGTCCAGCCCGTCGGTGATCAGCAGGACCACCGCCCCGTGGCCCATGACCCGTCGCGACCAGTCGCGGTCGAAGCCATGCAGGCTGGCCCCGATCCGGGTGCCGCCCTGCCAGTCCCGCGCCTCGGCCCCGGCGGCGGCCAGCGCCTCGTCCAGGTCGCGCCGGTGCAAGTGGCGGGTGATGTTGGTCAGGCGGGTGGCGAAGGAAGAAAGCTCGCCCGCCTGCCCGAGGCTGCGGCGGATCGTGCCGCGCCAGTCGGGGCGGGGGCCGGACGGATCGGCGAAGCTGCGCCGCGACCTGATCGGACGCACCGGCAGCGACAGGCGCGCGATCGGGCGCCGCGCCTCGGCCAGTTCCGCCGTCGACATCTGTTTGAAATCGAGTGTGCGAGCCGTTCTTCGCCGGATGCGCTGTTGCGGGCGTCGATCTCGATCTCGCGCCAAGCGTGTCGGCGATCACTTCCGGCGAGAGGGCGATGACATCGAGCGCGAGCAGGCACTTGGCCCAGTCGATGGTTTCGGCGACACCCGGTTTCTTGAACAGATCCTCGCCGCGCAGGCGCTGGACGAAGGTCACGACCTCGCGCGACAGGTTTGCGGCGGCCTCCGGCGCACGGGCCTGGACGATGGCCAGTTCGCGTTCGAACCCCGGAAAATCCACCCATGATAGAGGAGCGGCGTTTCAGCGCGTCATGTACCTCGCGGGTGCGGTTGGAGGTCAGGATGACGATGGGCGGCTCCGGCGCGCGGATCGTTCCCAGCTCGGGGATCTTGACCTGCAAATCGGACCGTGCCTCCAGAAGGAAGGCCTCGAACGGCTCGTCCGTCCGGTCCAACTCGTCGATCAGGTGGGCCGGCGCGCCTGCGGGGTCCGGGCGCAAGTCTGCCAGGGGCGGACGTTTGATCAGGTAATCCTCGCTGAACAGCTCATCCCTCGGCCGCGTCCGGTCGGCTTGGCCGGTGGCTTTGGCGGTGCGGATGGCGATCATCTGGGCGGCGAAGTTCCAGTCGCAGACCGCTGATGCCGCATCGAGCCCCTCGTAACATTGCAGCCGGATCAGCCGCCGCCCGAGGCCCGCCGCCATGCCGAGGCGCAGGCAGGAGCGGGTCAAGGGGCGAGGGCGACGCCTGATACCAATGTCCCATGCCTCAGTCCGCGCGCCGGGCAAGGACATAGGCCTGCCGTGCCCGGTCAAAGCCCGCGATTTCCTCGCCCCGCGCGAAAGCGTCTTGCAGGCTGGCGCGGATGCGCAGACGTTCGGCCAGGGCCTGCGCGGGATCATCATTGAGAAGGCTGCCGAAATCGGCGGGCAGGTCGACATGGCCGGTGACCAGCACGGGATCCGGCACCCATGCCTCCCCCGCAGCCCGCGCGGTCGCGGATGGCCCCGCAAGGTGCCAGTCGGCCAGCAGCCGGTCGGAGGGGGCACCTGCGTTGATGCCCGCCATCGCGCCGTAATAGTCGGGGCAGTAGGTGCGGGCGGTCGCGCCCAGATTGCCGATGTTGAGGCTGGCGTTCGGTAGGCGCGCCGGATCGAAGGTCCAGCGCACCAGGCGGATGTCGCGCGCCAGGCACCAGTCGCGCTGATACCATTTCAACCGGACGCCAAGGCCGAGCCCCCGGGCTTCGGACAGGACCGCCAAACGGTGGGAATGCTGGATGTCCCGCTCGCGCGTCGGGAAGGCGAAGATGTAGCCCAGCATCCTGCCATCGCGGAAGGCCCCGGCGCAAAGCCCGCCTTCGGCCTGAACGACCATCATCAGATCGCCGGGGTCGGCGGTGTCATCCTGCCCCCAGACCGCGCGTTGCAGGGCTTCGGCCTGAAGGAATTCGGCCATGCCAGACAGGTCGCGCAGGATCACGTCGCCGCTCATCCGAACCTCCGCACATCATGGCTGACGGTGGCAAGGAAATCGTGGTCGAGGGTCACGCCCGTTCCCGGCCCGGCAGGGACAGGCATGCGCCCATCGGCCGTTTCCAGCCGCTCGGCGATGATGTCGCGGCGGAAATAGCGGCTGGCGGAGGAAGTGTCGCCGGGCTTCCTGAAGTTCGGCAGGGTCGACAGGTGAATGTTATGCGCCCGCCCGATCCCGCTTTCGAGCATCCCCCCGCACCAGACCGGCACATCGAAGGCCGCGCACAGATCGTGGATGGCGAGAGATGAGGCATAGCCCCCCGACCGCCCGACCTTGATGTTGACCACCCGCGCCGCGTCGCTCTGCAGGGCCTTGCGGGCATGGGCCACGGTGCGGATCGATTCATCGAGGCAAAGCGGCGTTTTCAGCCGCGCCTGAAGTGTGGCGTGATCGTGAATATCGTCCCAGGCGAGCGGCTGTTCGATGTAGTCCAGCGCGAAATCGTCAAGCCTGGTCAGCAAAGCCGTGTCGGCCAGCGTATAGTCGCAGTTCGCGTCGACCGTCAGGTGTGCGTCGGGGAAGGTCTCGCGCACGGCGCTGACCGGCGCCAGATCGTGGCCCTGCTTGATCTTCAGCTTGATGCGCCTGTAGCCCTGATCGAGGTGATCCCGCACCCGGCCGATCGTCTGGTCAACCGGGCCGATGCCCAGCGACACGCCCACGTCGATGGCCTCGCCTTCGCCACCCAGCACCGTCTGCAGCGGCAGGTTCAGGGACCGCGCCCAAAGATCCCAGAACGCCATTTCAACGGTTGCCCGCGCCATGTGGTTGGCCCGCCAGACGGCAAGCTGGCGGGACAGCGCCCGCGGATGGGCGAAGCTTTTCCCGACAAGGCCGGGTAGCAGGACGTTTGAGAGGAAGTCGACCGCGCCTGCTGTCGTCTCCTCAAGATAGTCGGGCAGGGGGTCCATGACGCCCTCGGCCACGCCCTCGTGTGCGCCGCTGAACAGCCGGACAAGCGGAAAGAGCTTTTCCGTCATGGTGCCGGTCGCGATGGTGAAGGGCGTCACCAGCGGCAGGCGCACGAGCCGGATTTCGGCCCCGTCGATGGCCAGGGGGCTGCGCAGGATGTCTGTCCCCATGGGCGGAACCTTTCGATGAGTCGGGATGCGGTGGCACGATAAATGTTTACAGTTTTCTTGCAATGATGTTTATATGAATTATTTCTGTCATGTCTTGCAGGAAATCCGATGCGGTCGAACCGATGAGCAGACAATCCGAAACGCCCGCCCCTTCTGGCGATCTGCGCCGCAGGCTGGAAGCCTGCCTGACCGGCGCCTCCCCCGCGGGCGAACTGCTGGCGCATTATTTTCTGGCGCATCTAGAGGATCTTCCGTTCGAGACGGCGGCTTCGCTGGCCGCAAAGGCCGGGGTCAGCGAAGCGACGGTGGGGCGGTTCTGTCGCGCCCTCGGTTACCGGCATCTGAAGGAGGTCAAGGCGGCGATCCGGGTGGATCTTGGCGACCGCGCCTGGCTGATCGGCGACCGGCTGGAGGCGGTGGCGGCGCGTCTGAAATCCGGCGATGGCACGACGGCGCCCGGGATGCAGCGCGAGATTGCGGCCATCATGGCCAATTACGAAACTGCGGCAACGCCGGAATTCACCCGCGCGGTGGCGCGCTTCGCGCGCTGTCCGCAGGTCTACGTTGCCGGCTTTCAGACCGAGCGCGGGCATGGGCAGTATCTGGCGCACGGGCTGCAATATCTGCGGCCCGACGTGCATCTTGTCGATCAGAGTGCCGGAAACTTCGCCGAGGTGTTGCTTGCACCGGAAGGGACCGCCTGCCTGATCCTGATCGACGGTCGGCGCTATTCGCGTCTGACCCGCAGTCTGGCGGTGGCGGCGCGGGCGGCGGGCATTCCGGTCACGCTGATCACCGATCCCTATTGTCCCTGGGCCGCAGAGGTGGCCGACGAAGTGTTCGTGGTGCAGACCAACTTCGATCAGTTCTGGGATGCGACTTCGGCCATGGCCTCGCTCGCCGGGTTGATCGTGAGCGGCGTCTTCGCCGAACTGGGGCCGGAAGTCGAGGCGCGTCTGGCGCAGGTCTCGTCCCTTTATGACCAGTTCACGGGCCACGCCGGTGGCATGCGCCGCCCGGCCTGAGTCATAAGGTTGCGATTGCAAGTAGTTTCGCAGCCTGACCTCACCGTTTTTATCTGCATTATGCTTCGAGCTCAAAGTAATATTTGCAAACGCATATAAATGCCCTAACGTCCCACCAGTGAGACTCGCCGGGAGGGCGGGTCGGATGCCGGACGGAACATAGGGGAGGATGGAATGGCGGCGACAGGCATATTGGCCCAGATGGCGGGCATGCTCGCGTCGGGCGGGATCGCGGTGGTGGATTGTTCGGGATCGCTCGGGCCGGACACGCCAATCCTCAAACTGCCGCCGGATTTCGCCAAGGACACGCCCAAGATCGAGATCCATAGGATCAGCGAATATGATCAGAACGGACCGTTCTGGGCCTGGAACTGGCTGAAGCTTGGCGAACATTCGGGCACGCATTTCGATGCGCCGCACCACTGGATCACCGGCAAGGACTATCCTGACGGCTTCACCGATACGCTGGATGTGCAGCGGCTGGTTGCGCCGGTGAATGTCATCGACTGTTCGAAGGAATGCGCGGCAGATCCCGATTTCCTGCTGACCATCGACCATGTGCAAGCGTGGGAAGCCAAGCACGGGCCGATCGGCAAGGGCGAATGGGTGGTGATGCGGTCGGACTGGGACAGCCGCGCCGATGACGAGGGCCTGTTCCTGAACGCCGATGAGACCGGTCCCCATACGCCGGGACCGACCGCCGAGGTGATCCAGCATCTGATCGACAAGGGCATCGTGGGCTGGGGCAGCCAGTGTATCGGCACCGACGCGGGGCAGGCAGGCGGGATGAACCCGCCGTTCCCGGCCCACAACCTTCTGCACAAGAACAACCGCTTCGGTCTCGCCTCGCTGACCAATCTGGACAAATTGCCACCCAAGGGGGCGATCCTGATCGCGGCGCCCCTGAAGATCCGGAATGGAACCGGCTCGCCCATCCGGGCGCTGGCGCTGGTGCCGCAGGGTTGAGGGGTGGAGCGGTTCGATCACATCTTCATTGGGTCGCGGATCAACAGCCCGG
>CAZRKU010000012.1:13186-45922 GCA_964600685.1 uncultured Frigidibacter sp.
CCCGGGTGCTGCATTGCGGGCTGACGCCGGAAAGCATCCATCCGGGGCCGGGGCTGGGCGGCGGGTCGGGCTTCAACCTGGCCAGGAGGATGGGCGCATGAAGGACCGGCCCCCCGCCGACGCCGTGCCGGCCCTGGGCGAGATCGGCCTGTCCAACTATCCGCCCTATCTGATGAACCGGATCATGGGGCGCTACAATGCCTCGATCCGCGACGAGATGGCGAAACTCGGTCTGACCACCCCCAAGATGCGGGCGCTGGCGGTCCTGTCGGTGAAGGACGGGCTTCTGATCTCGCAGCTTGCGGTTCATGCGATCGTCGAACAATCCACCCTGTCGCGGGCGCTGGATGCCTTGCAGGCCGAGGGGCTGATCCGCCGCGAAACCGACAGCGACGACAGCCGCGCCACCCGCATCTTCATCACCGATCCGGGCCGGGGCGCTTTCGAGACGCTTTGGCCGCATATGGCCGAGGCCTACCTCGCGATGTTCCGGGGGGTGAGCGTGGAAGAGGAGCGCGCGTTTGTCGCCACGCTCCAGAAGATCCACGCCAACATCCGCAAGCACGATTTCTGAGGGCAGCATGGCAGAACGTTCCTTCAAGGCCGAGGTCGAGGATCTGAAGCTGGGTGAAGGCCAGACCTTCACCGGCGAGGGGATACTCGCGATCACCAAGGCGCTTCTGGAAAATGGCGTGGGCTATGTCGGCGGCTATCAGGGCGCGCCGATCAGTCACCTGATGGATGTGCTGGCCGATGCCGAGGAACTGATGGCTGATCTTGGCGTGAGGTTCGAGGCGAATGCCTCGGAGGCGGCGGCGGCGGCGATGCTGGCGGCTTCCGTCCACTATCCGATCCGGGGGGCAGTGACGTTCAAGGGATCGGTGGGCGTGAATGTCGCCTCCGACGCGCTGGCCAATCTGGCCTCCTCCGGTGTCACCGGCGGGGCTCTGGTGATCGTGGGCGAAGATTACGGCGAAGGCTCCTCGATCATGCAGGAGCGCAGCCACGCCTTCGCGATGAAGTCGCAGTTCTGGCTTCTGGACCCGCGCCCGAACCTGCCGTCCATCGTCAAGGCGGTGGGCGACGGCTTTGAGTTGTCGGAGGCGACGAACAGCCCGGTGATGCTGATGGTGCGCATCCGGTCCTGCCATGTGACCGGCAGCTTCCCCTGCCGCGACAACCGACGTCCGCAACTGACGGTCAGGCAAGCGCTTTCCGCCCCGCGCCGCGATTTTTCCCGCGTGGTCCTGCCGCCCATGTCCTATGCGCATGAGCAGGACAAGGTGAAGAACCGCTGGCCCGCCGCCCAGAAGTTCATTGCCGACCGCAAGCTGAACGAGATCTTCGGGCCGCAGCAAGGCAAGGTCGGGATCGTGATGCAGGGCGGCATGTATAACGGCGCCATCCGCGCGCTGCAGCGGCTGGGTCTGGCCAACATCTACGGCGATACCGACGTGCCACTTTATGTGATGAACGTCACCTATCCGATTGTGGAGAAAGAGTTTCTGGAGTTTTGTTCGGGAAAGGGCGCCCTGCTGGTGATCGAGGAAGGCCAGCCGGAATTCATCGAGCAGGGCTTGTCGACGATCATCCTGCGCGCGGGTCTGCCGGTCCGGCTCTATGGCAAGAACATCCTGCCGATGGCGGGCGAATATACCGGCAAGGTCATGCTCGACGGGGTGACTGCCTTTCTGAAGGCGGTCGCACCCGATCTCTTGCCCGGACAGGTGCGCGCGCCGAATGCCGATGCGCCTGCCATTCCCGACCTGTCGAAAACCGTGCCGATCCGCCCGCCGGGCTTCTGCACCGGCTGCCCGGAACGGCCGATCTTCGCGGCGCTGAAGCTGGTGGAAAAGGAGTTGGGCCAACATCAGATCAGCGCCGACATCGGCTGTCATCTGTTCGCGACGCTGCCGCCCTTTGAAATCGGCGGGGCGACGATGGGTTACGGTCTCGGCCCCGCCTCGAACGGGGCCTTCGACGGTGGCGGCGAGCGGCGTCCCCTCGCGATCATCGGGGATGGCGGGTTCTGGCACAACGGGCTGTCCAGCTCGATCGGCAACATGGTGTTCAACAAGTCCGACGGCGTGGCGCTGGTCGTCGACAATTTCTATTCGGCGGCGACCGGGGGGCAGGATGTGATGTCCTCGCGGGCCGACAATGCGACGAAGGCCACGAAGAACCCCATCGCGAAGGCGCTGAGGGGGATCGGCGTCAACTGGGTGCGCCAGGTCGACCGCACCTATGACGTGGGCAAGATGCGTGACGTTCTGCGCGAGGCGCTGACGACGAAGGAGCCGGGCCCGAAGGTCATTGTCGCGTCGTCGGAATGTATGCTGAACCGCCAGCGCCGCGAAAGGCCGCTGGCCCAGCAGGCAATCCGCGAGGGTCGCCGGGTGGAAGCCCCGCGTTTCGGCGTGGATGAGGATATCTGCACCGGCGATCACGCCTGTATCCGTCTGTCGGGCTGCCCTTCCCTCGGGCTGAAGCGGCTCGACGATCCGCTGCGCGACGATCCGGTGGCCTGCATCGACCAGAGCTGCGTCGGCTGCGGCAACTGCGGCGAGGTCGCGGATGCGGCCATTCTCTGCCCGTCCTTCTACCGGGCCGATGTGATCCACAATCCGGGCCGGGTGGAGCGCCGGTGGGCCGGCCTGTCCGCCCGCTTCACCGGCTGGCTGATGGCGCGGCGCGCAGCACGACGGTTGAGGTTCGACGGAGGGCCGCCATGACGATTCACGATCATGTTGCCGCCCGCTGCCCCGATGACGGTCCGGGCGGGATCCTCAAGCTCGCGGTGATGGCCGTGGGCGGGCAGGGCGGCGGCGTCCTTGGCGGCTGGATCGAGGCTTTGGCGCGCGCCAACGGCTATGCCGCGCAGGCCACTTCGGTCGCGGGCGTGGCACAGCGCACCGGGGCCACGGTCTACTATATCGAAATGGCCCCGAAGGCGGACCGGATGCCGGTCTTTTCCCTGATGCCGGCGGCGGGTGACGTGGACGTGCTGATCGCCGCCGAGATGATGGAGGCCGGCCGCGCCATCCTGCGGGGGTTCGTGACGCCCGATCGCACCACGCTCATCGCGTCCACCCACCGGGCGCTGGCCGTGTCGGAAAAGATGGTGCCGGGCGACGGGATCGCCAGTTCCGATGAAGTGCGCGCCGCGATCGGCGTGGCGGCGCGGCGCGCCATCCTCCTTGACCTGGACCGGGTGGCGATCGACAAGGGTTCGGTGATCTCCGCAAGCCTGTTCGGCGCGCTCGCCGGGTCCGGCGCGCTGCCCTTTGCCCGCGCCGCGTTCGAAGCCGCGATCCGCGCCGGCGGCAAGGGGGTCGAGGCCTCGCTCGCCGCTTTCAACGCTGCGGCCGATCTGGCCGAGGCGGGCGGCGAAGATCGGGCCGGGGTCGTCATCCCGCCACCGGCCGGCCGGGCTTTGCCAGTCGGGCCGGCCCGTCTTCTGGCGGAATGGCGGGCGCTTGAAGCACGGGCCGAAGCCATGCCCGCGCCAGTGGGTGATATGGCCCGGGCCGGGCTGCGCAAGGTCGTGGAGTTCCAGGACTGGGCCTATGGCGCGGCCTATCTGGACCGTCTCGACAAGGTTCTGGCGCGGGATCGGGCCGACAGGGGCTGGGTGCTGGCGCACGAGGCCGCGAAATACATCGCCAATGCCATGGCCTATGACGACGTGATCCGGGTGGCCGATCTGAAGACCCGCGCCCCGCGGTTCGACCGGATCGGGCGGGAAATGGGTGCCAAAAGCGACCGCCTGCTGGCGCTGACCGAGTATTTCCATCCGCGTGCCGAGGAGATCGTCGGCCTGATGCCCGCCCGGATGGGTGCGCGCTGGCAGGCCGATCCCGCGCGCATGGCCCGCCTCGACCGCTGGTTCAACCGGGGAAGGCGCCTTCGCACCCGCCAGATCGGCCCCTTCCTGATGTTGTGGCTTTTGGGCGGGCTGCGGCGTTGGCGGCTGAAAACGCTCCGCCACGCGCAGGAAATGGCGCATCTCGACCGCTGGCTTGCCGCGGCATTGGGGGAGGCCGCGATGGATTACGCGCTGGCGGTCGAACTGATCCGCTGCCGACGTCTGATCAAGGGTTATTCCGACACGCACATGCGGGGAAACTCCAAGTTCGACCGGGTAACGGGGGCGGTCGCCCTGCTGCGTGGCAGGCCCGATGCGGCCGACTGGATCCGTCGACTGCGCGATGCCGCCCTGACCGACGAGGAGGGCAAGGCGCTCGACGGGGCGCTGGCGACGGTGCGAAGTTTCGTCTGACGGGCATCGGCCTGCATTGGGGCTTCGGCCATTTCGGCCGGATTGCCGACCTTTACCGCAGACGTTCCGGGCAACCGCCGGGAGTCACACTGCGATCGTCCCGCGCCGGGGGCTTTCCGGAGCAGGGGCCAGGGGCCGGAGGGCGCAAGAAAATGCGCCCATGTCAACTTATGACCAGAAAATGACGTTCCTGAGCGTTTTTACCCGATTCTTTCGGTTAAAAACGACACGGTAATTTTCTTGCCGGAGGAATGCGGATGTCGGACACGGAACGCCTGAAACGCCAACGCCAGGCTTCGATTGATGCGACGCTGGCCGGCCCGCCCGCCCGCACCCGCAACCCGTTCTTCGGCGTCGGGCCGATCACCGACGGGGCCGAGGATGAGGCCGAAAGCCGCCGCCTGAAGTTCGAATTCGAACATTGGCTGGAGGCGAATTACCGCAAGCTGGATGACCGCGGCAACGACCTGGGTCCGTTCACCGCCGCCGAGATCGGCCGGTCGATGCATCGCGGCTATCCGGCGGACAAGTTCCTTCTGGACATGATGCGCGAGATCCACCGCTATTTCGAATTTCCCAAGGCGAACAGGATGGCGGTCGGCCTTGGCGGCGGCCATTCGGGGTTCACCGCCTGCGCGCTGCATCTGATCACCACCAGCGACCCGTCGCAGCATGTCTTTGTCGATACGCTGCGCCCGGAATCGGAGGCCGCGAAATCCTCGGGCTTCTTCCGCCAGTCCTGGGGCGCGCAGATTCTGGAGATGATGCGCTACGCCAGGAACGGTGATGAGGCGCGCATTCATTTCGCCGAACAGGAAGGCGTTGTGCCCGCGGCCGACAAGCTGGCGAAAATGGGCATCAAGCTTTTCATCGGCGTCGGTCACGAAACCACGGGGGCCACCACCTATTCGGCGCGCGACGTGCAGGAGCTTCTCGCCTGGATCGCCATGAACCCGGCCGAACATCATGCGGTGCTGGATGCGACCTCGATGCTCGGCGCGATGCCCTGGGGCGAGGCGCTGGTGCGTGAAGTGACCACCAAGTGCTGCATGTTCATGCCCTTCCAGAAGGCGATCGGCGGGATCTCGGGCTATTATGTCGCCTCATTCACGCCCGCCGCGCTGGACCTGATCGAGCGGAACCAGAAGAAACCATCCTGGGCGATTCCGCGCCAGCTGAAGATTGCGGCGCCGGTCGATCCGAAGATGCCCCTGACCGGCGAACGCACGGTCAATGTCGGCCCGATCTACGATCCGGCGCAGAACAAGATGCTGGGCGGCGTGATCAACACCTTCTCGACGCTTGCCTTCGCCGAGACGACCTTCGGCCTGCTGCGCGCCGAAAAGCGCATCGGCACGGTCAGCGACCTGAACGCGCGCTCGGTCAGGAATCGTGGTGCCGTGAACGAATGGGTGGCGGCGAACCCGCTCTTTGAACTGGGCGTGACCGACCCCGAGTATCGCGGCGCGGCCGTGACGTTGCTGAGGGTCAATGACCCCGACATCACCGACCCGGCCATTCACGCCCGGATCGTCGCCTATTCCAAGGCGATCCTGTCCTATGACGGCGTGACCCATCCGAACGGCAGCTCCGAGCCGGGCCGCGATGTGGCGCGTTACATCAACGCTTTCCCTGGCACGCCGGGCGACTATCGCGCCTGGATTGGCGGCATTCGCCCGGTCGAGGACATTCCGGCGCTGCTCGACAATCTCCAATATGCCTACCACCGCGCCAAGATCGCGGTCCTGGAGGAGGAGCTTGCGAAGGCGGGCGTGACCTTCGCCGCCGAAGCCCCGGCAAATGCCAATCAGCGACAGGATGACCCGAACCGCGCCTACAAGGTGCTGGTCTGCGACCGGGTCGGGTTGAAGTTCGACGCGAAGGGCGAGCCGGATCATTCCGAGGTCAAGGCTCATGTCGAAGGCCGTGGCGGCGTCTTCCACGAGGGCGCGATGGCCGAGGGTGCGGCGCTGGAAAAGGGCAAGCTGCACTTCTTTTATGTGCCCGACATCTCGACCGAGGCCGAGATCATGTCGGTGGCGGGGCAGGGGCAGTATGATGCGGTCATCGCCGCCGCGACGTTCTTGCCCAAGGGTGCGGTCTTCAGGCTTGGCGGCGTGCGCATCGGCGCCGGCACCGGCAACATGGGGTCTGAATCCTGGGGCGGGGGCAATGGCGCGGGCGGGGAAGCCGCGCTGATGAACACGCCGAGCTTCAACAGCCGCGCGACTGCCCAGATGGCGATGAAGGCGCTTCTGAAGGTCATGCCCGACCTGCCGGTCGACAAGATGCACGAAATGACCGCCGCCGGCCAGTTCGACACGGGACGGCAATTGCGCCTGTTCCCGACCGAGAAGCTGGAAGGCAAGGCCATCGCCATCTTCGGCTATGGCAACATCGGGCGCGAACTGGCCAAGCTTGCGGCGGCCTTCGGCATGAAGGTGCGCATCTTCGCCCGCCCGCGCCACAAGGAATGGATCGAAAGCGAAGGTTTCACCCATGCCGCGACCAAGGAAGAAGCCGCGACGGGCGCCGACGTCTTGTCGCTGCACACCGGGCTGGGCGCGCTGGATGCCGAGACCGGCAGGTTCGCCAACGCGGGCTTCATCGGCGACAGCGTCTTTGCCGTCGTCAATCCCGGCGCGATCCTTTTGAACTACGACCGGGGCGAGGGGGTGGATGCCGGGGCGCTGGACCGCGCCATGGCGTCCGGCCGGATCCGCCATGCCGCGATTGACGCGGACCTCTTCACCAACGCCGAAACCGGCGCGGTCTCCGGCCCGATGGTGCCCTATCTGCCGCTCGCGCCGAAATATCCCGGCCGGCTGGAGTTGCTGCCCCATGCGGCGGCGGACACCGAGCACGGCTCGCGGGTCGAAGGGGCCAGGCAGGCGGTCGATCAGATCTTTGACCTGATCCGCTTCAAGCGGGTGGTGAACCTGAAGGGCGACCTGCCGGCGGGCTACAGCCACGGCGGCGCGACGACGGTCAAGGGGATCGGCGGCGCGACAGCGCGCGACATCGCCCAGCTTGCGGACAGCCGCGCCGATCTGGCTGCGGCGCGCAAGGCGGCAGAAGACCTTGCGGCAATCTTCGGTGCGCTGGATGCGACCTCTGATCCCGACCGCCGCGCGACATTGATCGACCGTTATGGCCGCGATCTTCTGAAAGCGTCAAACCGCTTTGCCGCTTTGATGAAACAGTTCGGAATCGAAGGCCCTTACTCGGGCTGATCGTTTCCTCCGTCCCCATGGGGCAGTCCGGCAATCGGGCGCGTCGGAAAGCAAGAGCTTCCCGGCGCGCTTCGTTTTCGGTCGCCGATTCGTCGCTTTCGGCGGGATGTCCAGCCCCAATGCACGACAACGGCGCAAATATTTTTCTTTAGGAAAAATTTTTTGTTGTGTAAGCCCTGCGCAATGCTTCGGGGAGGGGACGAGTCGCCGATGACTGTCGCACAGTCCAGACCCAGCGGGCAGGTCGGCACGGCAATCCGCCAGCGTCGGCTTCAGCTGCGTCTGACCCTGCAGCAGCTCGGCGAAAAATCCGGCGTCTCCTACAGCTATCTCAGCCAGCTTGAACGCGACAACGCGACCCCGACGCTTGGCACGCTCGCGCAGGTCGCGCAGGCCCTGGGGGTGGGGATCGACTATTTCATCGTCACCCCGCGCCCCGCCGATGCTGTTACGCGTGGGGCCCAGCGGATGCGGTTCTCGATCAATGGCTCGTCCATCGAATATGAACGTCTGGGCGCGGAGTTTCCGGGAAACGAGATGTCGTCCTTCATCATGCATGTGCCGCCGGGGTTCCGGTCGGAAACCGTCAGCCACGAGGGCGAGGAGATCATCTATATCCTCGACGGCGCCATCACCCAGGTCGTCGATGGCACGGCCTTCCACCTGATGGCGGGCGACAGCCTTCACTATCGCGGCACCAGCCCGCATTCCTATTCGAATGATACCGACCACCCGACCCGCATCCTGTGGTCGGGCACGTTGACGCTTTTCCACACACCCGGTGCGGCCGCTTTCTCGCCGCCGCCCGCCAACCGACAGAACGGGCCTGTACCCGTGGAGCCGACCTGAGATGATGGAAACCGTTTCCGCCAAGATCACCCGCCTGCGCCAGAAGATGCGCGACGCCGGGGTGGATCTGACCGTTCTGGGGCCGACCACGCATTTGCGCTGGCTTGCGGGGCTGGACCCGCATGGGGATGAACGCCCGGTGCTGCTGTTCGTCAGCCGGTCCTACGCCGGCATGCTGATGCCCGCACTCAACGCCGAAAGCGTGCGCCAGCACACGGACCTGCCGTTCCACCTGTGGAAGGATCACGAAGGCCCGGATGCCGCGCTGCGCGACCTGATCGCCACAGCGGGTATCAATCCCGCCAATGTGCGCCTGTCGCTTGACGAGGGGATGCGCGCCGACTTTGCCCTGCGCCTGCTCGATGCCCTGCCGGGCGCGCGGCGCGGTTTCACCGAAACGACGGTCAGCGCACTTCGGGCCGAAAAGGGCGAGGACGAATACCGGGCGCTCAAGGCCAGCGCGCTGGTGAACGACCGTGCGGTAATGGCCGGGTTCGACGCGTTGCGTGAAGGGATCAGCGAGACGGAGGTGGCCGAAGTCATTGCACAGGCCTACGCTGACGCGGGCGCTGCGACCGAGTTCGTCTCGGTCTGTTTCGCGGCGAATGGTGCGTTCTGCCATCACCATACCGGCCCCTCGCGCCTGACCCGCGACAGTGCGGTTCTGATCGACGCGGGCGGGCGGTTCCAGGGCTATCCCTCGGACATGACGCGGGTGGGCTGGTTCGGCAAGCCTGCGGACGAATTCCTGTCGGTCACGGCCGTAGTCGAAGGCGCGGTCAGGGCCGCGCTGGCGGTCGCCAAGCCCGGAGTTCCTGCGAAAGCCGTCGATCAGGCGGCGCGCGGCGTGATCACCGAGGCGGGTTTTGGCCCGAACTTCCTGCACCGCACCGGCCACGGGCTGGGGATCGAACTGCACGAGGAGCCCTATATCACCGGCGCCTCTGAGCGTGCCCTTGCCCCCGGCAATGTCTTTTCGATCGAGCCGGGCATCTATCTGAACGGACGCTTCGGCGTCCGGCTGGAGGAGATCGTGTTCCTGCGGCCGGAGGGGGCGGAGGTTCTTTCCGAGTTGCCGCGCACCCCGGTCATCCGGGGCTAGCCCAGAAATTCCCGGCGTCCGGGTCTGATGACCCGGCCCTGGAACCTACCGGCACCTTGCGCCGGACCGAAGAGAAACCGAAAGGAAACAGGGAAATGAAACTTTTCACACGACTGGCAACCGGCATTGTGATGGCCGGGCTTCTGGGCGGGGCTGCCGCCGCCAAGACGCTGGTTTATTGTTCGGAAGGCTCGCCGGAAGGCTTCGATCCGGCCCCCTATACGGCGGGGACGACCTTCGATGCCTCGTCCAAGCCGCTCTACAACCGACTGGTGGAATTTGAAAAAGGCACGACCAATGTGGTGCCGGGCCTGGCGGAAAGCTGGGAAGTGTCGGCGGACGGTCTGGAATATACGTTCAAGCTGCGTCCGGGCGTGAAGTTCCACACGACCGACTATTTCACCCCCACGCGCGATTTCAACGCCGATGACGTGGTGTTCTCGTTCAACCGCCAGGCCAAGCAAGACGATCCCTGGTATGGTTACATCGAAGGGATCACCTACGAATATTACGGCGGAATGGAAATGAACGTCGTGATCAAGGAAGTGGTCAAGGTCGACGACCAGACCGTCAAATTTGTGCTGACCCGCCCCGAGGCGCCGTTCCTGGCCAACCTTGCCATGGACTTCGCCTCGGTCGTGTCGAAGGAATATGCCGACAGCCTGGCGGCTGCGGGCACGCAGGCAAACTTCAACCAGGCCCCGGTCGGCACCGGCCCCTTCCAGTTCGTCGCCTATGAAAAGGATGCGGTGATCCGCTACAAGGCCAATGCGGACTATTGGGGCGGCAAGCCGGCGATCGACGATCTGATCTTCGCGATCACGCCGGACGCCGCCGTCCGCATGCAGAAGCTGAAGGCGGGCGAATGCCAGGTGGCACCCTATCCGGCACCGGCCGACATCGCCGGGCTGAAGGAGGACCCGAACCTGACGGTGATGGAACAGGCGGGCCTGAACGTCGCTTACCTGGCCTACAACACTTCCGTCGCACCGTTCGATAATGTCAACGTCCGCAAGGCGCTGAACATGGCGATCAACAAGCAGGCGATCCTCGATGCCGTCTACCAGGGCACGGGCCAGGCGGCCAAGAACCCGATCCCGCCGACCATGTGGTCCTACAATGACGCGGTCGTCGATGACGCCTATGATCCCGAAGGGGCCAAGAAGCTTCTGGAGGAAGCCGGCGTCAAGGATCTGTCGATGAAGGTCTGGGCGATGCCCGTCCAGCGGCCCTACATGCCGAACGCGCAGCGCGCGGCCGAACTGATCCAGGCCGACTTCGCCGCCGTGGGGGTCACGGTCGAGATCGTGTCCTACGAATGGGGCGAGTATCTCAAGAAGTCGACCGAGAAAAACCGCGACGGCGCGGTGATCCTCGGCTGGACCGGCGACAATGGCGACCCGGACAATTTCATGGGCGTGCTTCTGGGCTGTGCCGGGGCTGTCGACGGCGGTTCCAACCGTGCCCAATGGTGCAACGAGGATTTTGACGGGCTGATCCAGAAGGCCAAGGTGGCGCCCGAGCCGGCCGAGCGCACCGCGCTTTACGAACAGGCGCAGGTGATCTTCAAGGAGCAGGCGCCCTGGGCGACGCTCGGCCATTCGACGGTGACCATGCCGATGTCCAACAAGGTCACGGGTTATGTCATGGATCCGCTCGGGTCGCATGACTTCCGCGGCGTCGATATCGCTGAATAACAAGAAGAAACTGCCAATCACACCTGGGCGCGCCGGCTGGTCCGGCGCGTCCCTTCACTGGGGGCCCCGATGTTCCGATTTCTGTTGGGCAAGCTTGCCTATCTGGTGCCGACCTTCATCGGCATCACCATCGTCGCCTTCGGCTTCGTGCGTGTCCTGCCGGGCGATCCGGTCCTGCTGATGGCGGGCGAGCGTGGCCTGACGCCGGAACGCCATGCGGAACTGTCGGCGCAGCTGGGCTTCGACCGGCCGATGTGGCAGCAGTATCTCGATTTCCTCTGGCGGCTGTTCCACGGTGATTTCGGCACATCGCTGGTGACGAAAAAGCCGGTCCTGACCGAGTTCTTCACACTCTTTCCGGCGACGGTCGAACTGGGCCTGTCGGCGATCCTTCTGGCTACCCTTGTCGGGCTGCCGCTGGGCGTCTTTGCGGCGATCAAGCGCGGATCGTGGTTCGACCAGCTTTCCATGTCCTCGGCGCTCGTCGGCTATTCCATGCCGATCTTCTGGTGGGGGCTTTTGCTCATCATCTTCTTCTCCGGCGTCCTGGGCTGGACCCCGGTGTCGGGGCGCATTTCGCTGATGTTCTTCTTTCCGTCGGTAACCGGCTTCATGCTGATCGACAGCCTTCTGTCAGGGCAGGATGGCGCGTTCCTGTCGGCGCTTTCGCACCTGATCCTGCCCACCATCGTCCTGGCGACGATCCCGATGGCGGTGATCGCCCGGCAGGCCCGGTCCGCGATGATCGAGGTTCTGGGCGAAGATTATGTCCGCACCGCCCGGGCCAAGGGGCTGTCGCCATTCCGCGTCGTCGGGATCCATGCCCTGCGCAACGCCCTCATCCCGGTCATCACCACCATCGGCCTGCAGGTCGGCGTGCTGATCGGCGGGGCGATCCTGACCGAGACGATCTTTTCCTGGCCGGGCATCGGCAAGGCTATGGTCGACAGCATTTCGCGGCGCGACTATCCGTCCGTTCAGGGTGGTCTGCTGATCATCGCGGCCATCGTGATGATCGTGAACCTGATCGTCGATCTACTTTACGGGTTGATCAACCCGCGCATCCGGCACCGGTGAGACCATGACAACAACAACCGAAATCGAACCGACGGCCGCAACCGGACTGCGCGCCCAGCTGGCCGAGTTCTGGCATTATTTCAGCGAGAACAAGGGTGCCGTGATCGGCCTTTGGGTGTTTGCCGCCCTCGTCCTGATTGCGATCCTCGCGCCCCTCGTCGCGCCCCACGATCCGATCGCACAGGTGCGCGACGCGCTGCTCCTGCCCCCGGCCTGGAGCGAGAAGGGCGATATCAGCTACCTTCTCGGCACCGACGCGGTGGGCCGCGATATCCTGTCGCGGCTGATCTATGGCGCGCGGTTTTCGCTCTTCATCGGGGTCGTCGTCGTGGTGATCGCCCTGACCGGCGGCATCGTGATCGGCCTTGTCGCGGGGTTCTTCGGCGGCTGGGTCGATACGGTGATCATGCGGGTGATGGATGTGATCCTGGCCTTTCCCTCGCTCCTCCTGGCGCTGGTGCTGGTGGCCGTCCTCGGGCCAGGGCTGACGAATGCGATGATCGCGATTGCGCTGGTGTTGCAGCCGCATTTCGCCCGCCTCACGCGCGCCGCGGTGATGGGCGAGTTGCCGCGCGAATATGTGATGGCGGCGCGGGTCGCAGGGGCGGGCAAGCTGCGGCTGATGTTCCGCACGATCCTGCCCAACTGCCTTGGTCCGCTGATCGTGCAGGCGACACTCTCGTTCTCGGGCGCGATCCTTGACGCTGCGGCTTTGGGCTTCCTCGGCATGGGCGCGCAGCGCCCGACGCCGGAATGGGGCACGATGCTGGCCGAGGCGCGGGAATTCATCCTGGCCGCCTGGTGGGTTGTGACCTTCCCCGGTCTTGCCATCCTGATCACGGTCCTGGCGATCAATCTGATGGGCGACGGTCTTCGCGACGCGCTCGATCCCAAACTCAAGCGGAGTTGATCCATGGCCAAGCTTCTGGATATCAAGAACCTGACGGTCAGTTTCGACACGGCAAACGGCCCGTTCTACGCGGTCAACGGGGTGGACCTGTCAGTGGACGAGCGCGAAGTGCTGGCCATCGTCGGCGAAAGCGGTTCGGGCAAGTCGGTGGGGATGCTGGCGGTGATGGGGCTTTTGCCCGCGACCGCCACCGTCGCCGCCGATCACATGACCTTCGACGGGCGCGATCTGATCACGCTTTCGGCGCAGGACCGCCGCAAGATCATCGGGCGCGACATTTCGATGATCTTTCAGGAACCGATTGCCAGCCTCAACCCCTGCTTTACCGTCGGGTTCCAGCTGTCGGAGGTTCTGACGACCCATCTGGGCATGACCCGGTCGGAGGCGAAGGCCCGCGCGATCGAACTGATGGCGCAGGTCGGCATCCCCGAGCCGGAGGCGCGGTTCGACACTTTCCCGCACCAGATGTCGGGCGGCCAGTGCCAGCGGGTGATGATCGCCATGGCCATCGCCTGCAATCCGCGCCTGCTGATTGCCGACGAACCCACGACCGCGCTGGATGTGACGATCCAGAAACAGATCCTCGACCTGATCATGGGGCTGCAGGAAAAGCACGGGATGGGCCTGATCATGATCACCCATGACATGGGCGTGGTGGCCGAAACCGCCGACCGGGTGATCGTGCAATATCGCGGCAAGAAGATGGAGGAGGCGGACGTGCTGTCGCTCTTCGAACGACCGCAGCATCCCTACACCCGGGCGCTTCTGTCGGCCCTTCCCGAAAACGCGACGGGCGACCGCCTGCCCACCGTGGGCGACATGATGGAGGTGGCGCAATGACGGCCCCGGTTCTTGAGGCGCGGCAGATCACGCGCGACTATATGACCTCCGGCGGGTTCTTTGGCCGGGCCAGGGCGGTGCGCGCGCTGAAAGGCATCAGCTTTTCGGTCGAAGCCGGCAAGACGCTGGCCATCGTCGGCGAAAGCGGCTGCGGCAAATCCACGCTCGCCCGGATCATCACGCTGATCGACCCGGCGTCCGGCGGCGAACTGCTGCTGGACGGAACGCCGGTGGACGTGGCCCGCGGCGCGCCGTCGCGCGACATGCGCCGCAAGGTGCAGATCGTGTTCCAGAACCCCTATGGCTCGCTCAATCCGCGTCAGAAGGTGGGCGACATGCTGATGGAGCAACTCTATCTGAACACCGATCACACGGCGGCAGAACGGCGGGATGAGGCACAGGCGATGCTGGCGAAGGTCGGTCTCAAACCCGAACATTTCAACCGCTATCCCCATATGTTCTCGGGCGGGCAGCGGCAGCGTCTGGCGATCGCGCGCGCGCTCATGGTGCGCCCGAAACTTCTGGTGCTCGATGAACCCGTCTCGGCGCTTGATCTGTCGGTGCAGGCGCAGGTCCTGAACCTGCTCGCCGATCTTCAGGACGAGTTTGGCCTGACCTATGTGTTCATCAGCCATGACCTGTCGGTGGTGAAATATATCGCCGACGATGTGATGGTGATGTTCAAGGGCGAGGTGGTGGAATATGGCCCGCGCGAACAGGTCTTTGGCGCGCCGGGCCATGACTACACGCGCACCCTGTTCGCGGCGACACCCAGGGCCGATGTGGACAGTATCCGCGCGCGTCTGGCCCGCAAGCGTGCCGCCTGACCGGAACCGCCTGCCCTAACCCGCGGCCCGTTCTCTTTCCAGAAAGCGGATCAGCGACCGGCTGGCGCCAAGGATATGCTGCCGCGTCAGTTCGGCCGCCTCGTCGGGCCGCCGCGCGGCGGCGGCGCGCAGAATGCCTTCATGCTCCTGCCGTGCCCGGGCGATCCCGTCGGTCAACACCAGCTGCGCCCGCAGGTAGCGCGCCACCTTGTCGAGCGACGAGTTGATGACCTGAAGGTGATAGGGACGGGCGCTGTCCTTGTAGAGCGTGGAATGGAACAGCCGATTGAGTGCCGCCCATTTGCCGCTGTCGGGTTCCGAGGCGAAGGCGTCGGCATAGCCGCGCGCCTCGGTCAGGGTCTCATCGCTGATGCGCTCGACCGCCAGCCGGATCACCTGCGACTCCAGCAGCGCGCGAAATTCGAACATTTCGGCGATCTCGTCGAGCGAGAGGGAGGACACGACCGCCCCCTTGTGCCGCTGGGTCGTGACCAGCCCCTGCTCCTCCAGCCGGGCAAGCGCTTCGCGCACGGGAATGCGGCTGACGTTGAACATGCCGGCGATCTGGTCCTGCCGCAGGGTCGCCCCATCGGCCAGCCGACCCTCGACGATGGCTTCGCGCAACGCCTCGAAGATCAGGTCAGAGGGGGAGGGCATGCTGCCCAGATTTGTCGCCGTCAGGTTCAGATGCATCGCGGTCCTCGTCGGCCTTGGCCGTTCATCTCACCGGCCCCGCCGTCTGACAAATCTGATGGCACAGTGAAAAGCGGATTGCAAATTGGATCCAATATCCAATAAAAGAAATCATCGGAATCACAGGGGCTGAAGGAGTTCCAACATGTGGCAAGGCGTAATCCCCGCCGTGACAACCAAATTCACCCCTGAGGGCGGGCTGGATCATGATGAGATGGCGCGCTGCTTTGCGCTGCAGATGCAGGCGGGATGCGATGGGCTGATCATTGCCGGGTCGCTGGGCGAGGGGCCGATGCTGAGCCAGGACGAGCGGGTCGCCGTCCTGAAAACCGCGCAGGCGGTCGCCGCCGGAAAGCCGGTTCTGATGACGGTCTGCGAAGCCTCGACCTGGGCGGCCTGCGACATGGCGCGGAAGGCGGCGAAGGCGGGGGCATCCGGACTGATGGTCGTGCCGTCGCCGATCTATCACACCAATCCCGAGGAGACGGAGGCCAATCTGCGTGCCATCGCGGCGGCGGGCGATCTGCCGGTGATGATCTATTCGAACCGCGTGGCCTACCGGGTGGACGTGACCGTGGACCTGATGGAACGGCTGGCCGACGATGCCCGCTTCGTCGCCGTCAAGGAAAGCTCCGACGACATCCGCCGCTCGACCGAGATCATCAACCGGCTGGGCGACCGCTATGACCTGTTCACCGGCGTCGACAACCTCGCGTTCGAGGCGCTGGCGGTGGGCGCGGTCGGCTGGGTTGCGGGATTGGTCGTGGCCTTCCCGGCCGAAACCGTGGCCATCTACCGGCTGATGAAAGCCGGGCGGACGGCAGAGGCATTGGCGATCTACCGCTGGTTCAGGCCGCTTCTCGATCTCGATGTGTCGACCTATCTTGTCCAGAACATCAAGCTGGCCGAGGTTCTGGCGATCGGGTCCAATGACCGGGTGCGTGGCCCGCGTCAGCCGCTGACCGGCGCACGGCGGGCGGAGGTGGAGGGGGTGATCCGCGATGCGATCGCCTGCCGTCCGAAGCTGCCTGATCTATCGGCGCTGGCGGCCTGAGACGCGGCAGGAAGGGCGGGGCAGGACATGTTCGACGTCATCATCATCGGCGCGGGAATCATCGGGCTGACCGCCGCCTTCCGCTTGGCGGAAGCGGGGCAGAAGGTGCTGATTCTCGACCGCAAGGGCATGGCCGAAGAAACCAGCCGCGGCAATGCCGGTGCCTTCGCCTTTGCCGATGTGGAGCCGCTCGCGTCGCCCGGCCTGATCTGGCAGGCACCGAAATGGCTTCTCGACCCGCTCGGCCCGCTGTCGATGCCCGTCAGCTATGCGCCGAGAATGCTGCCTTGGCTGTGGCGGTTCTGGCGCGCGAGCCGCCCGGCGCGGCACGCGGTCGCCACGGCGGCGCAGGCGCGGCTGATGACCTTGGCGAAGGCCGAGACGGAGGCGCTTTTCACCAGTTCCGGCATGGCCGGGACGCTGCGCCGCGATGGGGCGATCTACCTCTACGAAGGGGACCGCGCGCTGAAGGCGGCGCAGGGCCTGTGGGACTTGCGCGCCCGCCATGGCGTGCCGTTCGAAGTGACGAGCAGGGCGCGGCTGGAGGAACTGCAGCCGGGGCTGCATCCGCGCTATTCGCGGGGCGTCTTTCTTCCCGAATGGATGACGGTGAGTGATCCCCATGAGGTTGCGACCGGCATTGGCCGGGCGGCGCTCGACCGGGGGGCGCTGTTCGAGGCGGGCGAGGTTGTGGAGATCCGACCTGCCGCTTCGTCGGTCGATCTGCGGCTTGCGGACGGTCGGGTCCATCGCGCGGCCAGGGTGGTTCTCGCCTGCGGGGCCTGGTCGCGAACACTTGCCGCGCAACTTGGCGACCGGGTGCCGCTGGAGACGGAGCGGGGCTACAACACCACCCTGCCGCCCGGCGCGTTCGATCTGAAACGCCAACTGGTCCTGCCGGCCGACGGATATGTCATCACCCCCCTGTCAACCGGCATTCGGGTGGGCGGCGCGGTGGAGTTTGCGGGCCTTGACCGGGTGCCGGACTATCGCCGCTCGGAGATATTGCTGAAAAAGGCCGGAAACGTGCTGCCGGGGCTGAGAACCGGGGGCGGTGCGCAATGGATGGGCTTCCGACCCTCGCTGCCGGATTCACTGCCGGTGATCGGTCGCGCGCCGCAGGCTCCGAGGGTCGTCTACGCCTTCGGCCATGGCCATCTGGGCCTGACCCAATCCGCCGCGACCGCGCGGCTTGTCCGCGATCTGGTGCTGGACCGGCCCGCGGCGCTTGACCTGACCCCCTACCGCGCCGGAAGGTTCTGACATGGCACACCACACATTCTTCTGCATCGACGGCCACACCTGCGGCAATCCCGTCAGGGTCGTGGCGGGCGGCGGCCCGAACCTGAGCGGCGCGACCATGCTCGAAAAACGCGCGCATTTTCTGGCCGAATTCGACTGGATCCGCCGCGGCCTGATGTTCGAGCCGCGCGGGCATGACATGATGTCCGGCTCGATCCTCTATCCGCCGACACGCGACGATTGCGATGTGGCGATCCTGTTCATCGAAACCTCGGGCTGCCTGCCGATGTGCGGGCATGGCACCATCGGCACGGTGACGACCGCCATCGAACGCGGTCTCGTGACACCGAAGGTGCCGGGTGTGCTCAGGCTCGATACGCCTGCGGGGCTGGTCGTGGCCGAATACCGGCAGGACGGCCCCCATGTCGAGGAGGTGAAGCTGACGAATGTGCCGGCCTTCCTGCATGCCGAAGGGCTGACGGCGCCGGTCGAGGGATTGGGCGAGATCACGGTCGATGTGGCTTACGGCGGCAATTTCTACGCCATCGTCGATCCCCAGCCCGCCTTCCGCGACATGGCCGACCATACGGCGGGCGATCTTCTGCGCTGGTCGCCGCACCTGCGGAAGGCCCTGAACGAGAAATATGCGTTCCAGCACCCCGAAAAGCCCGAAATCAGCGGCCTGTCGCATATCCTCTGGACCGGCAAACCCACCCGCCCCGAAGCCACGGCGCGCAACGCGGTCTTTTACGGCGACAAGGCCATAGACCGTTCGCCCTGCGGCACCGGCACCTCGGCCCGGATGGCGCAATGGGCGGCGAAAGGACGGCTGAAGCCGGGCGAGAGTTTCGTCCACGAAAGCATCATCGGTTCGCTGTTCAAAGGCCGGATCGAGGGGCAGGCGAGCGTGGGCGGAAAGCCCGCGATCATCCCCTCGGTTGCCGGTTGGGCGCGGGTGACGGGCCTGAACACGATCTTCATCGACGACCGCGACCCGTTCGCGCACGGCTTTCAGGTGGTGTGACCATGCGGTCCGGTCGGGCGATCCATATCGTCGGCTGCCACGCCGAGGGCGAGGTGGGCGATGTCATCGTCGGCGGTGTCGCGCCCCCGCCCGGCGACACGATCTGGGATCAGGCACGCTGGATCGCGGCCGACGGGCGCCTGCGCGACTTCGTCCTGAACGAACCGCGCGGCGGGGTCTTCCGCCACGTGAACCTGCTGGTGCCCGCGAAAGACCCGCGCGCCGTCACCGGCTGGATCATCATGGAGCCGGTCCATACCCCGCCCATGTCCGGCTCGAACGCGATCTGCGTGGCGACGGTCCTGCTCGACACCGGCATCGTACAGATGGCGGAACCGCAGACCCGCTTCCGCATGGAAGCGCCGGGCGGGCTGATCGAGGTCGTGGCCGACTGCCGGAACGGCAAGGCCGAACGGGTCCGGGTGACCAACGTGCCCAGCTTCGCCGCCCGGCTGGATGCGAAGCTGGAGGTCGCGGGGCTGGGAACCCTGACCGTCGACACGGCCTATGGCGGCGATACCTTCGTTCTGGTCGATGCCGCGACCTGTGGTTTCGCCCTCGACCCGGCAGAAGCCCGCGATCTGGCCGAGATGGGCGTGAAGATCACCCGCGCCGCCAACGAGCAGCTTGGCTTTGTTCACCCCACGAACTCCGGCTGGAACCACATTTCCTTCTGCCAGTTCACCCAGCCGATCACAGGTGCGGCAGGGGGGAAATCCGGCCGCAATACAGTGGCCATCGAACCCGGCAAGCTCGACCGTTCGCCCACGGGCACCGGCTGTTCGGCCCGGATGGCGGTCCTGCACGCGCGGGGGCAACTCGCGGTGGGCGAGGCCTTCACCGGCCTGTCGATCCTTGGCAGCGCCTTTCACTGCCGGATCGAAGCTTTGACCGATCTGAACGGCACGGCGGCGGTCGTGCCCTCCATTTCCGGGCGGGCCTGGATCACCGAGGTCAGACAACTGCTCTGCGACCCCGATGATCCCTGGCCGCGCGGCTATCGGCTGGGCGACACCTGGCCGATGCGCTGATGTCTTGAAGGAGTGAAGCGAATGCTGACTGGCCGTCACCTGATCGCCGGGGAATGGGTTGCGGGCGGGGCGGTATTCTGCTCATCGCCCGCCCATGGGCCATCCCGTGAGTTTGCCGCCGGAACCCCGGGCCTTGTGGACGCGGCCTGTCTGGCCGCCGAAGCCGCCTTTGAGCCGTTCGCGGCCCTGTCGCGCGAGGAGCGCGCCCGGTTCCTCGACCGCATCGCCGAGGAGATCGAGGCGCGCGGCCCGCAGATCACCGAGATCGGCAGCCAGGAAACCGGCCTGCCCGAAGCCCGGCTGGAGGGGGAGCGCGCCCGGACCGTCGGCCAGCTTCGGCTTTTCGCCGATCATGTCCGCAGCGAAACCTGGCTGGACCGCCGCCATGATCCGGCGCTGCCCGACCGCAGACCCCAGCCGCGCCCGGACTTGCACCTGGTGCAGCGCCCGGTCGGGCCGGTCGCGGTCTTTGGTGCATCAAACTTCCCGCTCGCCTTTTCGGTGGCGGGGGGCGATACGGCGTCGGCCCTTGCGGCAGGTTGCCCGGTCGTGGTCAAGGGACATTCCGCCCATCCGGGCACCGGCGAGATCGTCGCGCAGGCGGTCCATGCCGCCGCAACCGCGCTGGGGCTTCCCGCCGGTGTATTCTCGCTGATCCAGGGCGGGCGGCGCGACGTGGGCGAGGCCCTGGTGTGCCATCCGCGGATCTGCGCCGTCGGCTTCACCGGATCGCTGGCCGGGGGCAGGGCGCTGTTCGATCTTTGCGCCGCACGTCCCGATCCGATCCCGTTCTTTGGCGAGCTTGGCTCGGTCAATCCGATGTTCCTGCTGCCTGCTGCCCTTGCCGCTCGCGGGGCGGAAATCGCGCGGGGCTGGGCTGCGTCGCTGACACTTGGCGCGGGGCAGTTCTGCACCAATCCCGGCATCGCGGTGCTGATCGACGGGCCGGATGCCGACATTTTCGTCACCGCGGCGCGCACGGCGCTGGCTTCTGCCGGCGCGCAGACGATGCTGACCGACGCGATCGCGGGCAGCTACCGGCAGGGGTGCGACCGGATCGCGGCAGGGCAAGGTGTAAGACCCGTTCTGGTGACACCATCTGATCAGCGCTCAGCCCTGCCCAACCTATACCAGGTGACGGGAGAGGACTGGCTGGCCGCCCCTTCGCTGGCGGAGGAAGTCTTCGGCCCCCTCGGCCTGATCGTGCGCGCCCGCGACTTCGCCGAGGTCGAGCAGCTGGCCCGCAGCCTTCAGGGGCAACTGACCTGCACCCTGCATCTTGACGCCGACGACAGCGACGATGCCCGCCGCCTCCTGCCCGTTCTCGAACGCAAGGCGGGCCGCATCGTCGCCAACGGCTTCCCGACCGGGGTGGAGGTTGCCGATGCGATGGTGCATGGCGGGCCCTATCCGGCCTCGACCAACTTCGGGGCCACGTCGGTCGGCACGCTGTCGATCCGCCGCTGGCTCAGGCCGGTCTGTTACCAGAATCTGCCCGCAGCCCTGTTGCCGACGCCTTGACGCTGCCGAAGTTCGCGCGCTTGCCAGCCAGCGGCGCGGCTGGTAGGAAGTTTCGCGCGCCCCCAAAGCATTGTGGTGATGCACCTGCCTTGTAAGCAGGAGAGCTTGGTTCGATTCCGAGTGGGGGCACCAATTTCAAATGTAATATATTAATCTTATGGTGAAAATCTTATTGACATTTCGTCGGCCCACCTTTCAGACCGCCCCCCCAATGCGATACTGTGGTGGGCGATGGTACCTGCCGATTGTCCAAGGGAATGACCTTTCGTGCTGGATCGTTTCCTGATCACGGCTTGGACACCCGAATTGTGTCGTCTCGCTTCCGGACTGCAACGTGGATGCTGGCCCCGACCAGATGGCAATGGCTTTTGAATTTATCACGGTGCGCATGGGGTAAGTTATTTCCGCACATACAACTCTAGGCTCAGGACTTCGGTAACGGGGCCGTCCCAGTCAAGCGGTTTTGTGCAAGCGAAGCCGAGCGCCGGGGGGGCGGTTTTGATCAACCCTGCGCTCTGATCTGTCCTGCCGTCACCGCCACCTTCGTCTGAGATCATCCCGGGTGCATGCTTCGGTCCGTGGTCAGCGCGATGGCTGCCAACAGGATGCTGGTTCAATGCAATTCCGACGTGCCCATCTCATTGGCGTGCTCGATATGGATCGGCAACAGTCCTGAGCACGGCATCATCGGAACCGCGTCCCTGGGGGACCTCGAAGGCCTGGATGCTGTCCCATGGAGTGGTGCGCGCCAGATAGTAGAAACCGTCGATGTCGTTGGTTTCAAGGCCCGCCGACAGCCCTTCCAGAAATGCCAGATATTCGCGCGGTGACACCGGAATGCCCGCGTCGCGCAGCCTGTCGAAGAAGGGGGCGAACATCGTGGCGTCAGACGATCCGGTATAGGACGATGCTCACGAAAAGCCCAAGGATCGCGAAGACGATGGCGTGAACCAGCGCATATTGCGCGATGTCGAAGCCGTTGCCGCCCTTGCGGCGCGCACGCAGGGCCCCGAGGAGCGCGCCGAACAGGACTGCGGAGAAGAAAATCATGGGTTTGGCTTTCCGGCATCATCGGCCAGGGCGTCGATCATCGCCAGACGCCGCCTGACCTCGGCATCGGACGCCATGCCATAGCGCGCCCATCCCAGACTGTCGAGCCTGACCGGGCGGGCTGCGGCGCCTTGCCCCAGACGCTCCAGCGCCTCTGCCTTCACCATCAACAGCCCGGCGAGAAGCGCGGCATTGCGCCCGGCCATGGCCGCCGGAAGCGAAGCATCGCTCAGGGCGATGGCACGGTCCCAGTCCCCCTCCGCCAGCAGGAACATCGCAAGCTGAAGATCCGCATGCGCGGCATGCAGTGGCAGGCCCTGGCCGTGATAAAGCGCCGAGGCGTTGCTGAAAGCGGTGCGGGCAAGTTCCGCCTCGTCCCGCCCGGAAACCCGGCCGAGCGTCAGCCAGGCAAATCCGGTTCGGCCATCCTGCCAGCCCTGCGACATCTCCAGCGCCTGCCTTGCCGCCTGGCGACGGCCTGCGGGCGTATTGCCCAGGCCAAGGGCGCGGGTGATCGCGTCGCGGAAGGCGCGGGGCGTGGGGGTGGCGGGCGATCCGGCACGGGCGCCCGCCGGGTTCAGCCGCGCGAAAATCATGGGCAGCCGTGCCGCGACCTCGCTCTCGCTCATTCCGGGGGCAAGCTCCGGGGCAAAAGTGGCGCGCAGGATCAGCATGTCGAACCCGGTCAACACACCTTCGATGTTGTCGTCATTGAACACCGAGTCCGGCAGGCGGAAGAGGTCGTTCAGGGGGCCGAGCGTCTGGGCCAGTTCTTCGTGCAGGCAGTCGCGGATTTCCTGCGGGCCGGTGTCGGACGGGATGAAGATCGCGGCTTCCGTGCGGCGGACGTAATCGGTCCAGTCGAGTTGCGCCGCCCCGGCGCGCCGATAGGCCGCAAAGGATGAAACCCGCGGGGCGACGAAACAGGCCGCGTCGCGTGCGCGCGCCTGAAGCTTGCGGCGGGGCAGGAACTCGATGGTGATGGCGGCCCGCGTGCCGGCCGGAGCCATGGAAAGACCGATACCCGCTTCGGCCCGAAGCCGGGCGAGCAGTTCTGCCAGGTCGGCGGGCGCGCTGGGAGGCACGTCCCCGGCAAGCGCCACCGTCAACGGCCCCTCGAAGCGGGAAAAGGCGACCAGCGGCCGACCGGTTTCCAGCCGGAAGGACAGGTCGAGAAAATCGCGCGCCATGTCGGCGTTCGCGCGGCGGGCAGGCGCCACAGGACCAGAGGGAAAGCGGCGCATTGGCGGCAGGGGCACCGTTTCGGCCGGCGTCACCGCAGTTCTCTGTGCGGACGGGGGCGCCTGCAGCCCGCCACAGCCCTGGAGCGCAACGAAACACAGAACGGCCCGCCCCAACGCGCGCAGCGGCCTTTTCGCTGACATGACGGTTTTCTCCTGCCCGGCGTTTGACGGACGCTAGCGCGCCCGCACGCCGATGCGAAGGAGATTTCGCGCGCCGCAGACGCGAAGGTCAGGACAAACCCGGCGGGCGGCGTGTCCGGCGGTGGAAACGACAGTTGTCACCCGCTGGCGACGGGCTGGCCCGCAGCCGCCGGGCAGGCCGCCCGGCCGCTCAGCCAAAATGCAGGTGATGGATCGGTGCGATCAGCGGGCGGCTTGCAACCCGGCCGGACAGGAGCGCGATCTTCGGGCAATGCAGCGCAAGCCAGTCCTGTTCGACCCATTGCGCCAGCGTCCAGAGATAGATGTCGAGCGTGCTCAACCGCTCGCCACAGGCGAAGGGCGTATCGGCAAGCGATGCTTCGAACAGCCGATAGTGCCGCTTCACATAATCTTCCGCCGCGATGCGAACGGTATCGGTGCAGGCAGGCCCGGCCGTATAGCGGTCGGGGTAATAGTGGCGCAGTTCGCCTTCGTAGATGTTGGCCTGCAGAAACAGAAGCCAGCGGTCATGGTGGGCGCGGGCGAAGCTGCCGGGCCGCGGAGCCAGCCCGGCCGCCGGGAAGGCGTCCGCGATATGCAGAAGGATCGCCGTGCCTTCGGCAATCGCCGTGCCGTCCGGCAGGATCAGTGCCGGAACCTGCCCCCGCGGATTAACCGCCAGAAAGCCGGACTGCTCGGCCGCTCCGGCGTCTGAGGGAACCTCGACCAGGTCGATCGCCACTCCCGCTTCGGCGAAGGCGGCCTCGGGCGCGGCTGAACCGGTTCCCTTGCGCCCGTGAAGACAATACCGGCCCGCCATCGCCTCTCCCCTCAGCCCCGGCGCGCCATGAAGGCAAGCCGTTCGAACAATGCCACATCATGCTCATTCTTGAGAAGCGCGCCATGCAGTTTCGGCAAAAGGTGCCGGGGAAGCGGATGTAGTGGAAGAAACAGTGGCGCAGGAAGGCGTCCGGCAGTTCTTTTTCTTTGTTCGAGGGGATGATGATCACCGGGCGATGCCGGGCGCGGATCGTCTCGCCGGTCTCGTAGATATGAAACTCCATCCGGTCGAGTTCCTGCAAAAGGTCGTTCGGAAACTCGATGTCGGCCTTGTCGATCTCGTTGATCAGCAGAACGACCTTGCCCTCGGCCGCGAACGCCTGCCAGAGCTTGCCCTTGCGGATGTAGTTCTTGACGTCGTGACCGCGCGCGTCACCCAGCCGGCTGGCGCGCAGGCGGCTGACCGCGTCGTATTCGTACAGCCCCTGCTGGGCCTTGGTGGTCGACTTCACATGCCATTCAACCATGGAACGTCCGAGACTCAGGGCAACCCTGACGGGCGAGTTCGGTCTTGCCGGTCCCAGTCTCCCCCTTCACCAATAGGGGGCGTTCCAGGGCAATTGATGCATTGACCGCGACGGTCAGGTCGCCGGTTGCCACCTAACTGCTGGTTCCGCTGAATTTCATTGGATTTTGTCCGCGCCTGATGCGTCATTGATTGTCACATAGCGGGCTGGTCAAAATGCTGCAATGGCTGCCGCGCCCTAGTGACATCCCTGTCTGCATCTAGTATGGGGACGCGCCAGAAGGCCGGTTTGACCGACATGATTTTGTGAGTGGTGTCTGGCCCGAGGAGGAAGTGAAGATGAAGCCTGAGGTCTTTCTTCCAGACGATTATCGTCCGGCCGAAGACGAACCCTTCATGAACGAGCGGCAGCTGGAATATTTCCGCCGCAAGCTGATTGCCTGGAAGGAAGAATTGCTGGAACAGTCGGCCGAGACGCTCGAGGGCCTGCAAGACAGCGCCCGCGCCGTGCCCGACATTGCCGACCGCGCGAGCGAGGAAACCGATCGCGCCCTGGAACTCAGAACCCGTGACCGTCAGCGCAAGCTTGTCTCCAAGATCGACGCGGCGCTGCGCCGGATCGAAAATGCCGAATATGGCTATTGCGAAATGACCGGCGAGCCGATTTCGCTCAAGCGTCTCGATGCGCGTCCCATCGCCACGATGACCCTGGAAGCCCAGGAAAAGCACGAACGCCGCGAGCGCGTGCACCGCGACGATTGAGCCGGTTTTCAATGCGCGCCCCCGGGCGTAGGACAGATGCCGGGGCTTTTGCGCGCCGGCATTGTCGTTTCGGGGGACGGGCATGATCGAGGGCAGGGATGTCACGGTGCTGGGCGCGGGCATCGCGGGCCTGGCGGTCGCCACGGCGCTGGCGTCACGCGGCGGACGGGTTCGGGTTCTGGAACAGGCGCCCGCGATCCGCGAAGTCGGCGCCGGATTGCAGATCACTCCGAACGGCATGGCGGTTCTCAGGGCACTTGGTCTGGGGGACGCCGCCACGCGTTCCGGCCAGGTGGCCGAGGCGGTCGAACTGATCGACGGCGAAACCGGCCAGCTGGTCACCCGGATCGACCTGCTGCAGATCGCGCCGCGCGGCGATTTCCGCTTCTTTCACCGTGCCGACCTGATCGGGCTCCTGGAGGAAGCGGCACGCCGGGCCGGGGCGGACATTCGCCTTGACCGACGGGTGACGGCGGTGGCTCTGGGCGACCATCCCGCAATCCTCGACACCGCGCGTGGCAAGGAAGGCGCGGCGCTGCTGATCGGCGCGGACGGGCTGCACTCGCAGGTGCGCACCGCGCTCAACGGCCGCGCCGCGCCGTTCTTTACCCGCCAGGTTGCCTGGCGTGCCACGCTGCCCGCTCAGGGACCGATCCCGCCGGTCGCGCGGGTCTATATGGGGGCCGGGCGGCATGTGGTGACCTATCCGCTGCGTGGCGGACAACTCCGCAACATTGTCGCGGTTGAGGAGCGCACGAAATGGGCGGAGGAAAGCTGGTCCCTGACCGACGACCCCCTGGCCCTGCGTATCGCCTTCGACGATTTCGTCCCCGAAGTGCGCGGCTGGCTGGACCAGATCGAGCGGCCGAACCTTTGGGGCCTGTTCCGCCATCCGGTCGCGGCGCGCTGGCACGGACAGGGCGCGGTCCTTCTGGGGGATGCGGCCCATCCGACGCTGCCCTTTCTGGCCCAGGGTGCCAACATGGCGCTGGAAGACGCGTGGGTTCTGGCAGCGGAACTGGCCCGCAATCCGCTGCCCGAGGCGCTGGCGGCCTATGCGGCAGCCCGGGCGCCGCGCGCCAGCCGTATCGTGGCCGTCGCCAATGCCAACGCCCGCAACTATCACCTCGCCGGCCTGCGCCGCGACATTGCCCATGCGGGCCTGCGGCTTTTGGGACGCGTCGCGCCCAACGCAGCGGCAAGCCGCTTTCGGTGGCTCTATGGTCATGACGTAACGGCGGGCTGACCGTTTCAGACGGCGAGGTCGATCCAGACCGGCACGTGATCGGACGGCTTTTCGCCACCCCGCACCAGCTTGTCGATCCCCGCCTCGCGCAGCAGATCGGCGGCCTGTGGCGACAAGAGCAGATGGTCGATGCGGATGCCGTTGTTCCGCTCCCACGCACCGGCCTGATAGTCCCAGAAGGAATAATGGCCCGGTCGAGGTTCGACAGTGCGGAACGCCTCGGTAAAACCCAGATGCAGGATGCGCCGGTAGGCTGCGCGGCTTTCGGGCAGGAAAAGCGCGTCTTCCGTCCAGACTTCGGGCTTGGCGGCATCTTCGGCCTGGGGGATGATGTTGTAATCGCCCGCCATCACCACCGGCATTTCCGTCGCCAGAAGCGCCGCTGCCCGTCCCTTCATCCGCGCCATCCAGGCAAGTTTGTAGTCATATTTCGGTCCTGGCACCGGATTGCCGTTCGGCAGGTAGAGGCCGCAGAGCCGCACCGCCGTCTGACCCATCACCGTCGCCTCGATCCAGCGCGCCTGCTCGTCTGCATCGTCGCCGGGCAGGCCGCGCGTGACATCCTCAAGCGGCAGCTTCGACAGGATCGCGACGCCGTTGAATCCCTTCTGCCCATGGGTTTCGACGGCATAGCCACGATCGTCGAACAGATCGCGCGGAAAGGCTTCGTCGACGGACTTGATCTCCTGCAACAGCACCACATCGGGTTGCGCCTGATCAAGCCAGGCGGGCAGAGCCTCGGCCCGGGCCTTGATGCCGTTGATGTTGAAGGTCGCGATCTTCATGGCCTGTTCCTGCTCCAGTTGCGCCATCATCGGCTGGACGGCCGGGCGGCGCAAGCCGGGGCCACACGCCATGGCGGCGTCCGCCCGATCAGGCCGACGTGACCAGCAGCTTGTCGATGCGGAACCCGTCGAGGTCGACCACCTCGATCTCAAGGCTCTGCACCCGCAGCTTTTCGCCCAGCTTCGGGATATGCCCGAGCGCCTCGAGCACGAGACCGGCGACGGTTTCATAGTCGCGATCCTCGGGCAGGCGCAAACCCATCCGGTCGGCGAACTCGTCTGCCGCCATCGAGCCCGCGACAAGGAACGACCCGTCGCCGCGGGAGATCATGTCGGGTTCATCCTCGCCGGGGCTGTCGAACGAGCCGGTGATCCCCTCGAGCACGTCCATGGGCGTGATGACCCCTTCGAAATGGCCGTATTCGTCAAAGACGAGCACCATGTTCACCGGGCTTTCGCGCAACTTTTCAATGACCTGCGTGGCGTCGGCAATGTCGATGACGATCGGCACCTCGCGCACCAGCGTTCTCAGCCCGCCGCTTGTGGGCTTCCAGACCAGAAGGTCACGCACCGGGATCACCCCGATGATCGCGTCCGGTCCGCCCTCCGTCACCGGCAAGAGCGCCTTGCCGGTTTCGCGGGCCATCTTCTGTGCCGCCGCAGCGCTGACGCTGACGTCCAGAAACTCCACATCCGTGCGCGGGGTCATCAGCGTGCGCGCCGTCCGGTCGGCCAGCCGCATGACGCCGGCAATCATTTCGCGCTCGTCCGACGACAGGACGCCAGCGGTTTCAGCCTCGGCGATGGTCAGCTTGACCTCTTCGTCGGTCATCTCTTCGGCGGAGACCCGCGATTGACGCAGAAGGAAAAGCACCGCCCGACCGGACAGATCGAGAAACCAGACAAGGGGTGTCGTCACCGCCGCCAGAATGCGCATCGCCGGGGCGACACGGGCGGCAACCCCTTCGGGATTTTTCAGGGCGATCTGCTTGGGCACCAGTTCGCCGATGATCAGCGACAGGTAAGTGATCGCGGCGACGACGATCCCCACACCCAAAGTCTGGGCGAGGGCGGGCGACATTCCCGACGCTGCCAGACCGGCCGACAGCCGGGCGCCGAGCGTTGCCCCGGAAATCGCACCGGACAGGATGCCGACGAGCGTGATGCCGATCTGCACGGCCGAGAGGAACCGCCCCGGATGTTCCTGAAGGGCCAGCGCCGCCAAAGCACCGGATCGGCCCTGTTCAGCCATGACCTTGAGCCGGGTCGGGCGGGCCGAGACGATGGCGAGTTCGGACATGGCCAGTAGACCGTTCAGCACGGTCAGCAGCACGACAGTCAATATTTCAGCGAACATGGGGCCTCGGCCAGGGAACGGTCCGGCGACTATAGGGGCAATGGATCAGATGGAAAAGCTGGTCCCGCATCCGCAGGACGAGGTCGCGTTCGGGTTGTCGATGACAAAGCGTGCGCCGATCAGCTCTTCGGAAAAATCGATCGTTGCGTTGGCAAGGAAGGGCAGGGACACGGAATCGACCAGAACCTTCTGCCCGTCGCCCTCCAGCACCAGATCATCCGGCATCGGATCGTCCAGGCGGATGTCATACTGAAAGCCCGAGCAGCCACCGCCCGCCACGGCAACCCTGAGCGCCTTGCCTTCGCCCGCGTCCGCATTGATCTCGGCCAGACGCTGAAATGCGCGCGGTGTGACTTTCGGCGGAAGGGTAAGGTTCATGGTATGGTCCCGTGTCAATGCATGACCGCTTTCATATATGATCGGGCAAAGCGATGAACAAGAATAGCGGAAAATGACTTTAGCGCCCTATGCCTGCCAGCCCGATCAGAGCCGCGGCAGACTGTTTGCCGAAAAGCTGTCGACTTTCCGTTCGCCCTTCCAGCGCGACCGCGACCGGATCATCCATTCCTCGGCCTTCCGGCGGCTGAAGCACAAGACCCAGGTGTTCGTTGAACATGAGGGCGACTATTACCGCACCCGCCTGACCCACACGATCGAAGTGGCGCAGGTGGCCCGCACCATCGCGGGCACGCTCGGCCTGAATGTCGAACTGGCCGAGGCGGTGGCGCTGGCGCACGACCTTGGCCATCCGCCCTTCGGCCATACGGGCGAGGATGCGCTGGCCGAACTGATGAGACCCTACGGCGGCTTTGACCATAATGCGCAAGCCATCCGCATCGTGACGGCGCTTGAGCGGCATTACGCGGATTTTGACGGCCTGAACCTGACCTGGGAAACGCTGGAAGGCATTGCCAAGCATAATGGCCCGGTGATCGGGCCGCATGCGTCGGGATCGCATTCGGTCAGCGATCCGTCGCTGATGCCCTACGCGCTGGCCGCCTTCAACGCGCGCTATGACCTGGAACTGGAGAGTTTCGCCAGTGCCGAGGCGCAGGTGGCGGCAGTCGCCGACGATGTGGCCTATAACCACCACGACCTGCATGACGGCCTGCGCGCGGGCCTGTTCACCGAAGCGGACCTGATGGAACTGCCCGTGACCGGCCCGGCCTTTGCCGAGGTCGACCGGCTCTATCCCGGCCTTGACCCGATGCGGCGGCGGCACGAGGCCCTGCGCCGCGTCTTTGGCGAGATGGTCGAGGATGTGATCGCGGTGGCGCGCACCCGCCTTCAGACGAGCCAGCCGAAGTCGGCGCAGGCGATCCGGGATATGGACGGGCCGATCATCCGGTTTTCAAAGCCGCTTTTCCAGAATTTGCGCGCGATCAAGAGTTTCCTCTTCACCCGCATGTATCGTGCGCCCACGGTCGTTTTGGAACGCCGCCGGGTCACGGCGATGGTCAATGATCTGTTCCCGCTTTTCCTTGAAGATCCCACGCTCCTGCCGGCGGAATGGAGCGCGGACGTGGCGCGCGCGCGGGGCAGGACCGACCTTGCCCGGATCGTTCTGGACTATGTGGCGGGCATGACCGATCGTTTCGCTATCCAGGAACATGCGCGACTTTTCCCGGATGCACCGTCATCCGAGACGCACCGCTGAGCGGGCTTCACCCCAGGAAAATGCCGATCACCACCATCATCAGCCCGATCACCGACAGGAAAAGCGCGCCAAGGTTCAGGGCAATCACCTTCTGAAGCCGGGCTTTCAGCGCCGCCTCGCCCAGACCGGCCCGGCGGGCGCGGGCAACGGTGATGATGCAGGCCACAAGTCCGCCGATACCGGCCAGCGTCACCGCCGCCCCTGCCCAGATCAGAATTTCCATCGCTTGTCCCCCGGCATTTTTCCGCCCCTTCGCTATCGTTTCGGGGCTTGCCGGGCAAGGGTCATCGCCCAAGGCCCTTGAAGGCCGCGGGCCGGTTGGATAGCAAGGGGTCTGTCCAAAACCGGAGCCTGACATGAACGACGCCGCCTCTGATGCCGCATATAACGTCACCGCAGCCGAGTTGCGCCAGTTCATCGAACAATATGAACATCTGGAGTCCGAGAAGAAGGACATCGTGGAGCAGCAGAAGGAAGTCATGGCCGAGGCCAAGGGCCGGGGTTACGACACCAAGGCGATCCGCAAGCTGATCGCGCTCAGGAAGCGCGACAAGGACGATATCGCCGAGGAAGAGGCGGTCCTCGAAATGTATAAGGCCGCACTTGGCATGAACTGACTTCCACCCCCGGCCTCAGGGTGCGATGAACCGGACGCCCGGCAAACGGGCGATTTCTGCACAATCCGCGACATAGCTTTCGGTGATGGCGTCGATATCTTCGCTGTTCCAGCCGGGAAGGGCCACGTCCATATCCAGAATGCCGGCACGCGCGTTTGCTTCCAGCGCCGCGCTGATCCGGTCGCGGCGATCGGCGGCGCTGGCAGGGGGGCGGGCGATCAGCGACCGGGCAAGGCTGGTGTATCCCTCGTCGGTCAGCAGCGCCGACAGAAGGTCGTTGTCGCCGTCAAGCAACGCCGGCCCCTGATATCCGCTGACGGCGCGCAGGACTTCGGGCCAGATCAGGGGGGTATCCTCGTTGCACCACAAGGTCAGGCGAATGCCGGGATTGGTCCGGATGATCTGGGTCAGCGTTGACAGCCAGCTCAGTGCGCGCGCCTCCTGGCCGGTCATCGGATTTCCGCCGGGGCGCCCGGCCAGAGTCGGCACGAGGATCGCCGGGTTGCACAGCGCCATCTGGAACTCGATCGTCCGCCCCGGAACCAGGGCGCGAAAGGCGGCCAGGCGCAGGGGTGCAAGCGGGTAAAGCATCTGCCCGTCAAGGGCTTGGCCCGGCTCGCAGATCAGTCCTTCGGCAAAAAGCACCGTGCGTTCCGCCGATTGGTCCGCGACCAGATCATCAAGGATCGCGCCAACCCGATCGGCCGCTGACGTATCGCCGTTCAGAACCGCAAGGGCCGCGCGGATCAGCGTGCGGTAGTGCCGGGGCGGCGGCACGACGATGGCCTGCGTTGCAAGCACCGACCGGCTGCGCAGCATCGACCGGATGAGCGCGCCGCCATCCGTGCAGTCCGCCCCGAGGTGCAAGGCAATCATCGTCCCCACGCTTCACACACCCTTTGTCATCTGGCCGCCGGAACAAGGGCTGGCGGTCGCTGGCACTTTATCCGGGGTTTTGATCCTCGCAACCCGATGTTTGCGGCCCGTTCCTGCTCGCCTGTCCGGGGTGAGTGCGACATGCCGCCAGGCTGCAACGGGTCTGCCGCGGAACGAAAGGTCGCTGGTTCCGGCAGCACGCGCACGGGGCTGACCCCCGCGCGACCGGGCTGCACAATATCACTGTCATTTTTTGGCGACTGGAGCGGGCGATGAGATTCGAACTCACGACCCTAACCTTGGCAAGGTTATGCTC
>CAZRKU010000013.1:0-43612 GCA_964600685.1 uncultured Frigidibacter sp.
AAACTACCTCAGCAACGCAGGATATGCTTCCGTCAAAATCTGAAACGCTCTAGTCGTAGGCTTCGTAGCCATATCCCGCTGACGGATCATCATAGCGGCACTTGTTCAGCACCAGACCCAGAACGTTTGTCAACTGCGCCAGTTCCTTTTCGCAGACGTCGATGTTCTGCAGGGTCGTGCTTTCAGCCGCGACCACAAGCAGTGAACAATCCACGTTGCGCATGAAGCCGACATTGTCATCGCTGGCCAGCATCGGCGACATGTCGAAGATCATGATGTCCGGCCGCCATTCCTCCTCGATCGCTGTCAGCATGTCGCGGCCCTGTTCGCTGTGCAAGAGCTCGGCCGGCTGCGGCACGGGCGTGGCGTTCATGGCAACCACAAGGTTGCTGCCGATGCGCGCGCAGGCCTGCTCGAACGGAATCTCGCCCGTAAGCACCTGATGGAAAGACAGGCCGGGCTGATAACCGACAAGCCGGTGCAGCGCCGGACGCCGGAGGTCAAGGTCGCACAGGATCACCCGCAGATCTTTCTGACGTGCGAGGCTGAGCGCGAGGTTCAGGGAAACCGTGGTCTTGCCGCAGGCGGCGTTCGGCGAGGTGACCGCAAGGCGCTTCCATCCCGATTCCCGCATCATGCGCACGGTCCTTGAGCGCAGCATGTCGTAGGGGGTCGCGTCCTTGCCGCCCAGAAGCGCCGCAACGCGGGTCTGCAGGGCATGTTCGGGCAAGATGGTGACTTCCGGCAGGGCCGACCAGTCGGCCTTGCCGGCGCGCCGTCCGGAGGAGGCATCGCGCCCCGTTGGCTTCACCTCGGCGCCCGTGGCATTGGCCAGACGGGCCTCGCGCGCCTTTGCCAGTGCAGCTTCAAGTTTTTCCATGACCTAACCTACCATCTTGCCTGCGCGCCCACCGTTTCCAGACGTTCACAGATAAATTCCGACCTGTGCCGCGACCTTGTTGAGTATGACGTCGAGCGGCTGGTAAAACACGTGCACAGCATAGATCATCCCCGGTATGCCGACCACAGCAGCCAGCAACATGCCCACAAAGACCGAACGGCGGCGCATCGTCTCGTTCGGGGTCCGCATGTAGGGAATGGTGACCAGGGGCGTGATGTTGAACGCTTTCACGATATCCTTCGGCCGGCGAACGGCGCGGTTCAGGAGTTCGGTCAACACGATGAGGCCGATGCCAAGCGCCATACCGGCCGCGATTCCGCCAAGTGCGATCAGCGGGCGGTTCGGCTTGGTCGGGCTGTTGGGCGCGGTCGCAGCGTCCAGAACCGACACTTTCTCGCCCTTTGACATCACTTCGATCCGTTCCCCTGCGGCGGCCGTGGACTGGTTGCTCACGGCCGCGTTATACTGGTTCTGGATGTTCGAGTAATCCCGGGTCAGGGCATCAAGTGCCACCTGGGTGGCCGGGGTGCGGTCGATCGAATCCTGCAGTTTGTTCATCTGTTCCTGTAGCTGGTCGCGGGTCTTGGTGGCGACGGCGATCTTGTTATCAAGGTCGGCGATCTGGATGTCGAACATGCTTGCCGTCGGATTGCCGGCCGAGGCACCCGCAGCCGCCGTCTGCGACTTCACGATGATTTCAAGCTGCTTGATCTGCGCCTGCAACAGAGTGACCTTCGGATGGCTGGGTGCGAGCAGCGCCAGCGCCTGGATGAGCTGGTCATTCAGCGCGGCAAGCTGCCTGGCTTCGGGTGTCTGGTTGGCGGCGTTCGCGCCGACCTGACCTGTCGAATTGTAAAGCGCGATCAGCTGTTTCTTCTGATCGTTCAGCTGCAGGATGCCCTGCTCGGCGGCGTCGAGCTTGATCTGCAAGGACGATGTCTGACTTTGCCGGAAACCAAGCGTCGAGGGCAGGGCGTCGGCGTTCTTGTTCTGGAAGTCGAGGAGTTTTGCGCTCATCCGGTCCAGCTCTTCGCCCAGGCGCTTGACCTCCTGGTTGAAGAAATCGACGGTGTCTTCGGCGCTTTGGGTCCGAAGGTCCGCGTCGTCCTTCAAAATCTGGGTGACATATTCATTCACAACGCCCGCCGCGATGGCACCCGTTTCGCCGAGGAAGGTGATGCTCATGGTCGTCGCTTCTTCCCTGCCGGCGTTCTTGCTGATCGCGGTATTGTCGCGCATGGCCTGAACCACCTCGTCCGGCGTCATGCGCCCGATATCCTTGAAGACGTTCAGTCGGTTGGCGATGTCGATCAGGTTGCTGCGGGTCATCAGCCGGTTTTCGATCGTCTGCAGTTTTTCGAGGGGGGCGGGCTGCACCGTCGGCGCGGCCAGCGGGTCGGGAATCGAGGAGGATTCCACCATGAGAAGCGATTGCGCCTCGTAGGAGGGGGGAAGAAGGAAGGCGGCCGCTATCGCTGCCGCGGAAACGACGGCGGTGGCGATGATGAAGTAGTGAATGCGGCGCAGGAACACCGCGAAATAAAAGGACAGATCGAGGTTCATTTCCGCTTCTCTTCTTCGGCCGCGATCTGCGCGGCAAAAAATACGCCATCGTCCAGGACCGACTGGACGACATGTTCGTCCACCTGGTGATGATCCGTGCTCCAGGCATAAAGCAAGGCCATATCGCACAATTGATTGATAAGCCGCGGGACGCCATGCGTCGCCCGGTGGACCAGGGTGGCCGCGCCGGTGGTGATTTCGCCTCCGGTTCCTCCGGCAGCGCGCAGGCGGTGGGTGATCAGTTCGGCCACGCCCTTTTCCTCAAGAGGCAGCAGGTGGAAACTGGCCGCAATCCGCTGGGCAAGCTGGCGCAGCGACGGATCCAGCACCATGTCGCGCAATTCGGGCTGGCCGACCAGGACCAGCTGGATGACTTCATCCTTGCCGGAATTGATGTTGGTCAGCATGCGCAGTTCTTCCAGGCTTTCGGGCGACAGATTCTGCGCCTCGTCGAAGATCAGAACGACACGGCGGCCGGCGGCATATTCGTCGATCAGGAAATCCTGCAACTGCTGGAACAGCTGGACATAGCCCACGGCCGGGCTGAACCTGACCCCCAGGGCGTTCAGCACCCATTGGATAAGTTCACCGCGACCGCCCTGCGCGTTGGAGATCAGGCCGACCGTCACCTTGGCCCCGAACTGGCGCAGGAGTTCACGCAAAAGTGTGGTCTTGCCGCAGCCGACGCCGCCTGTGACCAGCGTGATGGGCGCGCGAGAAAGGATCCCGAATTCCAGGACCGAATAGGCGCGGCGATGCTGGGCTGACCAGAACAGGAAGTCCGGATCAGGGACAAGCGTGAAGGGCCGTTCCCGGAATCCGAAGAAATCCATGTAAAAGCCGATGTTGCCTGCGTCTTCCGCTCTGGTCTCCACGACCTTGTTCATCCGATCTTCCACCGTCAAACCGCGCCTGCTCTGCCGGGCACTCCACCGCGCGCCGCGATCCAGTCCGCCGTCCCGACCCGATAACTTGTCTTGCACATATCAGTTCGTCAACTTGATGGCGACCAACCCGTCTGTCGGGGCAATCCTATGACTCGCTTGGCTTGATTCGGCCATGTTCTCGGATCGGGGCCCTCCGCCGGGTGAAATATGCCAAGAAGCCGCCATGTTTGTTTCCAAATCGGAGCCTATGACGGGGTTCGGCGCCGCTTTCGCCCGTCAGGACGAGGCAAACGGCGCAGGAAATGGCGGCAAGGGGTCGGGCAGGATAGTCAAAGGCAAATGTGCTTTTTCTGGATCATACCAGGGTGTAAGGGTGAACCGGGCAGTCTGCCCGGTATTGTGGGCGGATTGTCTTTGGTGGCGATGACTTGCCGCAATATTTGTTGGTTCGGTTGTGTTCAGGAAATTGGTGCCGTGTATGACGATGCAGCTTAAGGATTTGCCAGAGAACGTTCAGTCCCGCTCCGTCACGGTCGGGTTGTCTGACGGTCCGGCGCGTCGGCAGGGTCTCTATGCGCGGCACATCAAGCGACCTCTCGACATCCTGGCGGTCCTGCTCTCCAGCGTCATCGTCGTTCCGGTCGTGATCCTGCTGGCGCTGATCCTGGCGGCCGATGGCGGAAATCCGTTCTACAGCAGTGACCGGGTGGGCCGGGGCGGCCGGATCTTCCGCATGCTCAAGCTGCGCACGATGGTTCCTGATGCCGAAGCGCGGCTCGAAGGGTATCTTGCCCAGAATCCTGACGCGCGGGCGGAATGGGGTCAGACCCAGAAGTTGAAATATGATCCGCGGGTTACGATGCTGGGTCGCTTCTTGCGCAAATCCTCGCTCGATGAACTGCCGCAACTGTGGAACGTGCTGACCGGCGACATGTCCCTGGTCGGCCCAAGACCAATGATGCCGGAGCAGCGCGAGATCTATCCGGGAGAGGCCTATTTTGTGCTGCGGCCGGGCATGACCGGCCTTTGGCAGATTTCGGACCGAAACAATTGCACCTTCGCTAAGCGGGCGGAGTTTGATACGGACTACGAGAAGTGCGTCTCGTTGCGCACGGATGTTGTGGTGTTGTTCAAGACCATTGGCGCTGTCGCGCATGGAACCGGTTACTAGTAGGCCAATCCCTGTGCGTCTGGGCGGATTGGCTGCAGTAAGAATCAGAGCGGCCGGAGCTGAGCAGAGAGTGATATGAGAGTGCGTCTGAAAAATGCCCTGATCGTCGTTGCGGCGGTCTCTTTCTTGTCGGCTTGTGAAACAGCCGAAGATCGGGCGGAACGGTATTTCAAATCGGGCATGGACTATCTGCAGGCGGGCGACGTGGACCGGGCACTTGTCGAATTCCGCAATGTATTCAAGCTCAACGGCGAACATCGTGAGGCGAGACTCGCCTACGCCCAGGCAGAACGCGACCGTGGCAATCTGCGCGAAGCCTACAGCCAGTATCTCCGGCTGATCGAACAATATCCCGATGATCCGGACGGGCTGAAGGCGCTGGCCGAACTGTCGGTCGACAATGGCCAGTGGGACGATGCGGAGCGTTACGCGACCGCCGCCCTGAAGCTTTCTCCCGACGATCTGTCGCTGCAGGCGACGCAACTTCTGACCCAGTATGGGCGCGCGGTCGAACAGGCCGATGCGGGGCGCATCGTCGCCATCGTCCGGCAGGCGCAAGACCTGAAATCCAGGCTGCCCGACAGCCTGACACTCTACAAGATCATCATCGACGATCTGATCCGTTCGCAGTCGCTTGATTCTGCCCTGACCGAACTGGATGCGGCCATCAAGATCGCGCCGAAGGAAAAGGTTCTCTATGCTCAGCGGCTTTCGGTGAATGCGGCCATGGGGGACAACGCCGCGGTCGAGGCCGGCCTGATCGAGATGGTCCAGACCTTCCCCGATGCGCCGGAAATGCCCGAAGCGCTCTTGCGGTGGTATCTGGCGCAGAAGGATCTCGACAAGGCCGAAGCCTACCTGCGCAGCCGGGTCGATCCGGCGTCGGATGATACGACGCCACGGGTCGCGCTGATCCAGTTCCTCGGTCAGTATCGCGGGGTGGGCGCGGCATTGAAAGAGCTGGACGCGGCGATCGAGGCGGGGAAAACCACGTCCATCTTCCGTTCCGCCCGCGCGGGGTTCCATTTCGATCAGGGCGATCGTGACGGCGCAATTGCGGAAATGGAAGAGATCCTTGCCGACGGACCCGATGCCGACGACGCCCGGATAATCAAGGTCGCGCTGGCCCGGATGCAGCTTGGCAACGGCAACAGTGTCGCCGCGCGGGCACTGGTCGAGGAGGTGCTTGCCGAAGATTCGGGCAATGTCGAAGCAACCAAGCTCAAGGCGACCTGGCTGATCCTGGGCGACGAGGCCCCGGAGGCTGTCACGCTCTTGCGTGACGCCGTGGACCAGAACCCGCGTGATGCGTCGCTGATGACGCTGATGGCCCAGGCCTACGAACGCGAGGGCAACCGCGACCTGATGCGCGACATGCTGGCGCAGGCCGTGCAGGCTTCGGGCCGCGCGCCGCAGGAGAGCCTGCGTTATGCGCAGCTTCTTGCCGCCGAAGGCAAGCTTCTCCTGGCCGAAGGGGTGCTGATCGACGCGCTGCGCATCGCCCCCGGTGATCCGGCGCTGTTGGTTCCCCTGGGACAGCTTTATGTCCAGCTTCAGGACTGGCCGCGCGCGGATGCGGTGGCGAAGGATCTGGAAAGTTTGCAGGAGCCGGGTCTGGCCAGCAACATCGCGGCAATCCGCACGGCCATTCTGAACGGCCAGCAAAAGGCCGACGACGCGCTCAGCTATCTGCAGACGCTGGCCTCGGGCGAGGGCGCGCAGCTTGACGCGAAGATTGCCGTGCTGCGCAACCACATGGAAAACGGCCGCATCGCCGAGGCGCTGGCCTATTCGGCGGTTCTCGTCAGGGAAAGCCCCGACAATCTCGATCTGAAATACATTCAAGCGGCCGTGCAGGCGACGGCAGGCGACGCGGTCGCGGCGGAGGCGGGCTACCGCGCGGTTCTCGACGCCGATCCCACCCGGGCGACCGTCTGGATGGCGCTTTTCCGGGGAGTCTATTCCGATCCGGCGCGCAAGACCGAGGCGGAAGGAATCCTCGATCAGGCGCTTTTGGCGGTGCCCACCTCCGGCGAACTGCGCTGGGCGAAGGCCGGGATGCTTGAGGCTGCGGGCGACATCGACGGCGCCATTGCCATCTATGAAGTGCTTTATCAGGAAAATTCCGCCAACCCGATCGTGGCCAACAATCTTGCCAGCCTTCTGTCGAACTACCGGACCGATCCTGACAGCCTCAAGCGGGCCGAAGTGATCGCGCGGCGTCTGCGTGGCAGCAACATTCCGCCCTATCAGGATACGTTTGGCTGGATTGCCTATCAGAACGGCGATTTCAGATCGGCCGTGACGGAACTGGAGATGGCGGCAGCGGGTCTGCCGAAGGATCCGGTGGTGCAGTATCACTACGGCATGGCACTCGCGGCAATGGGTGACAGTGAGAAGGCGATGCGGCAGTTGGAGGGCGCGCTGGCGCTGCTTTCGGCCGACGATTCGCCTGACCTGGTAATTTCGGCGCGAAAAGAGCTTGAAAAGCTCAAAGCCGCCGCAAACGCCCCGAAGTCGCCATAAAGGTGTTGCCGCATGGGCACGGAAGTTTCAAATTGGCTTACCAAACGTCATAGAAGCCAGTAATGTTTTGAAAACAAGTGACTCGACCCTAAGCTTGGGCCAGTCGAACTGAATGGGTGCCAATATGCTCAGAACCCTACTTGGCCTGCTGCTGGCCATTATCCTCGTGCCCGCTGCCTGGGCGCAAAGCTCTTACCGGATTCAGCCGGGCGATGTGCTGAACATGGAAGTGCTGGAAGATCCCAGCCTGAACCGAAACCTGCTGGTTCTGCCTGACGGCACGGTCAGCCTGCCGCTGGTGGGCGCGATCGCGGCAAATGGCAAGTCCGTGGACGGCATGCGTTCCGCGATTTCGGCGGCACTTGCGTCGAAATTCGCCGCTCCGCCGACGATCTTCCTTTCGGTCGGGCAGTTGAACCCGACGACGCAGGCCGTTGCGAACGCGGCCGCCGGTATTGCGGCGTCCAACGTCACGGCTTCGGGCCTGATCTCGATCTTCGCCTTGGGTGAGGTGAACAATCCGGGGCGGCTGGACGTGGAACCTGGCACCACGCTTCTGCAGTTTCTTGCCGAAAACGGTGGCCTCAGCAGATTTGCCGCAACCAAGCGCATTCAGTTGCGCAGGGTGGATTCCAAAACCGGCAAGGAAACGCTATACAACTTCGACTACAAGGCGGTCCAAGGGGGCGCCAACGCGCCGGTCATCGTTCTTCACGAAGGCGATGTGGTGGTGGTGCCGGAGCGCAGGCTGTTCGAATAAACAAGGCGGGACATCGGGTGGGATCAAAAACAAGCAAGATCGCGGTCATCGCGGCAGTCGCAACATTCTGGCCAACCTTCGCCTCCCCTCAGCAGGGAGGCGGTGGTGCGTCCGGGGGGCTGCAGATCGACATCGGCGTCAGTTCCAGGCTCAGCGCCGACAGCAACTTCGCCTTGTCGTCAGCCAATCCCGGCACGTCCTACATCTCGGACACGCAGCTGACCTTCGGGCTGAGCAGCCAGACCTCGGCCTATGATTTCTCGCTGATCGCCGGCAGCACCCTGCGCTTCGCCGATCTTCCGGGACGCAGCGTGGCCGGTCTGGAAGACCCGTCGCTGAAACTCCAGTTTGTCACCGCCAGTTCCAACAGCCGCCTGACCCTGACGGGCGCCTACAGGTTCGCGGATCGCGAGTTCCTGGACCCCTTCCAGATCGAACGCGAAGAACAGCAGCTTGGCACGCTGGTCGGCAGCGGGGGCACGTTGCGAGACAAGTCCGTCGGCCTGAGGTACGAGGCCGGCCTGAATGCGCCCCTCGGCTTCATTCTCGACCTGTCGCGCAGCGAAAAAGACTATGAAAACGTCGCCAGCACGGCGTTGCGCGATTCCACGCAGAACAACGCCACCGGCACCGTCACGTTCAAGCTCAGCCCGGTGGCGACGGGGCGTTTCGTTGCAGGTCTGGCCAAGCAGAAGACCTATCAGGCCTCCAGCAACGTCTTGATCACCGATCGCACGACGACCGACTATTCCGTCGGCGTCACCTACGAGATCAACCCGGTTCTGAGCGCCGATGCCCAGATCGGTTTTGCCGATGTGGAAACGCTGGACGCCTCGGGCGTGACGAACAGCTCGGGTCTGACAGGCGCGGTCTCGCTGACCAAGGACCTGCCGAACGGCACGATTTTCGGCACGTTTTCCTCGACCCGAAACCAGAACGGCCAGCGTGTCGCACTGACCTTTGGTCGCGACCTCCAGTTGCCGAACGGCACCCTGCGGGGAACGATCGGGGTCACGCAGGCCGATAAGGGCAACGCCTCGTGGATCGGGTCGCTCAGCTACAGCAAGCAGTTCGCGACCGACGCCCTGACGGTTTCGGTCAACCGCAGCGCCTCGACCAATGACAATGACGCCGAAGTCATCGATACGCGTGTCGGGGTCTCCTACTCGCATCCGATCAACAACGTCTCGCGTCTCGGGCTCAGCTTCGACTGGGGCCAGCAGAAGGACACCGGGGCGACAACCGCTTCGACGACCGAGCTGACCAACCTTCAGGCAACCTACTCCTATGACCTCACCTCGGAATGGAGCCTGTCGAGCGGGATCCAATGGCGCAAGAGCGTGGACACGGATCCGCTGTCGCCGACCGACGCTGATTCGACGTCGCTTTTTGTCACGCTTGGCCGCAACTTCAGCTTCCGTCCGTGACCAATCAGCGGTGGAAAGGTTGATTGTTTCAGGTAAGGATGTGTGAATTGACGCAGTAGCGGTTCTGTGGCTTTGCTGTCGTGACGACCGGCCTTGGGGCGGGTCTGAGATATCAGGACAAGACCGGATCATCGGGCCAACATGGCAGACAACAGCAATATCGCAATGACGCCGACGGGCCGTTCGTTCGGCCTTCCGCTCAACCCCTTGGGTTTTGGCCTGTTCATCGGGCTGCTGCTCGCGGCGCTTCCGGCGTTCGACATCGGCTTCCGTTCGCTGTTCAGCGCCTGGTCCACGGCGGAATACAGCCATGGTCCGCTTATCCCTTTGATTTCGCTTTACCTTTTCCTAAGGGAACTGCGCCGTTCGCCCCTGCCCGCCGAAACGGTCAGCGATGGCTGGCCTGGCATCGTTCTGATCGGCCTGTCGCTGGTGGTTGCGGTCGTCGGCAACCTGATGCGGGTGCCCGATATCGTCACCTATGCCTTCATCTTCTGGGTCAGCGGTGTCGTGCTGGCGATTTTCGGGTGGCGGCGCGGCAAGACCCATCAGCTTCCGGTCTTCCATCTGGTCTTCATGCTGCCCTTGCCGCAGATCCTTTACTGGAAGCTCACGATCTTTCTGCAATGGGTATCTTCGGCGCTGGGCGTGTGGTTCGTCAGCCTGGCGGGCGTTCCCGTCTATCTGGAAGGCAACGTGATCGACCTTGGCGTCTACAAACTCCAGGTGGCCGAGGCCTGTTCGGGGCTGCGCTACCTGTTCCCGATTCTCAGCTTCTCCTATCTCTTCGCGATCCTCTATCGCGGCCCGATCTGGCACAAGATCGTGCTGCTGGTGGCGGCGGCGCCTCTGACGGTGGTGATGAATTCCTTCCGCATCGGGGTGATCGGCGTCATGGTCGACCGCTACGGGATCGAACAGGCCGAAGGGTTCCTGCATTTCTTCCAGGGCTGGGTCGTGTTCCTGCTCTGCGTCGGCGTCCTCTTCCTTATGGCCATCGGACTGCAACGCCTGACCCCGAACCCCAAGCCGCTGTCCGAGGCGATCGACCTGGATTTCGAAGGGTTCGGCGGCATCTTCGCCCGCATCTTCGCAACCCGCGCCAGCCTGTTCCTGGCGCTGGCGCTGGCCGTCACCGCAGCCGTCTCGCTCACCTGGAAGTTCGCGCCGACGCCCGAGGCCGTCGTACCGGATCGCCAGACGCTGACGCTCTTTCCCACCATGCTCGATGGCTGGTCTGGGACCACCGTGCGGATTGAGCCGGATGTAGAAAAGGTTCTGGCGGCCGATGACTATGTGAACGCCGTCTTCGAAGCGCCGGGCGAGACAAACATCGTCGCCTTCTTCGTCGCCTACTACAACAAGCAGACCGAAGGGCAGGGTATCCATTCGCCCAAGGTCTGCCTGCCCTCCGGCGGCTGGGAAATCTTCGCCCTGCGGGAAGTCCAGGTCGACATGACCGGGGTGGGTTACGGCACATTCGAGGCCAATCGCGCCATCATCCAGAAGGGCTTGACCCGCCAGCTGGTCTATTACTGGTTCGAAGGGCGCGGGGAGCGGGTTGCGAATGACTTCACCGCCAAGATGAATGTTCTGCTCGACAGCCTGACCAAGGGCCGCACAGACGGCGCGCTGGTGCGCTATGTCACCCCGATCGGAGCCAAGGAAAGCGAAGCGGACGCCGAAGCGCGCCTTCTGCGGTTCATGGCGATCAGCCTCAAGCCGCTGCCGCGTTTCGTTCCCTTCTGACGGCGGGCCAGATGTTCAGGAGTTTTGCCGCCGACCTGCGCGGCGCGCCTTGGCCGGTGTGGCTGATCCTCGTTCTGTGCCTGCTGCCGGAGGTTCTGTTTCTGGCCGCGTCGGCGGGACTTGTCGATGCGCCGCGGGCGCGGGCCATTGCCTATGACAACTTCGGCTTCTGGGCGGGTCTTCTGGGCGACTGGCAGCCGAACTATGCCGCGCAACCCTGGCTGATGTTCCTGAGCTACGGGTTCCTGCATGCCGGGCCGGTGCATTTCCTGGTCAACATGCTGACGCTGCTGGCGCTGGGCGGCCCGGTGGCGCAAGCTGTCGGTCCCCGGCGCTTCCTTGCGCTCTATCTGTTGTTCGCGGTCGCGGGGGCCGTGGGTTTCGCCCTCTGGCCCGAGGTCGACTTGCCGATGGTGGGAGCTTCTGGCGCGCTTTTCGGCCTTGCGGGTCTGCTGCTCGCCTGGGAATGGCGCTTTCGCCGACGCCGCAGGATGCCCCTTTGGCCGGTCCTGCGCAGCCTCGGCGTGCTTTTGCTGCTCAATCTGGTTCTGTGGGTCGCGATGGGCGGGTACCTGGCCTGGCAAACCCATCTTGGCGGCTTCATCGCGGGGTGGGCGATGGGCTGGATGGTGCAACCGGGGGCGGGCGGCAGGTCTCAGCGTCCCAGCCTGGCGAAGATGCGGTCATAGGCGGCCAAGAGATGCGGCGCCGAGTGTGCCCAGCTCAGCCGGTTCAGCACCCGTTCGCGCCCGATCCGGCCCATCGCGGCCCGCCGTTCCGGCGCATCCATCAATTCCGCGATCTTGACCGCAAAGTCGACCGGATCATTCGCTTGGGCATAGACCGAGGCTTCGCCGGCCGAAGCGCGGCCTTCCTTCAGGTCGAACTGCACCACCGGCTTTTCCAGCGTCATGTATTCCATGACCTTGTTCATGGTGGAGATGTCGTTCATCGCATTCTTCGGGTCGGGGCTGACGCCGATGTCACAGGAATTGAGCGCGTTCAGCAGATCGTCACCATAAAGTGCCCCGCTAAAGGTGAACCAGCCGGTCAGGCCGCGGCGCGCCACATCGGCCTCCACGTTCGGCACTTCCGGGCCGAAGCCCACGATCAGGAAATGCACGTCGCGGCGGCCCATCCCTTTGATCAGATGATCGGCGGCGGCGACCAGAAGGTCCATCCCCTCCTGCTGGCCGATCACCCCGACATAACCCAGCACCGTGCCCGCGCCCTTGCGCAGGGCAGGGACGGCGGGGCGGATCTCGAACTTCTCGATCTGCGGGGCCGAGCGGACGACGAACACATCCTCCGGCTTCATCCCGCCGCGGCGATGCGCAATCTCGCGGAAACTTTCGTTCGTGGCGATGGATACGGAGGCGGTGGCGAAGGTCATCCTCTCCCAGATCAGCATGATCCGGTAGAGAAGCCCCTTCTGGCCGAACTTCGCCTCGAAGAGTTCCGGGCAGACATCGTGGTGGTCGAAAAGATAGCGCACGCCGCGCAGCCGATACCAGAGCGCCAGAAGGAAGATCAGGTCGGGCGGGTTGCAGCCCTGGATCACGTCGAACCCCCGTTCCCGCCGCACCCTGCGCGCCAGGCGGAACCAGTGGACCAGCGAATGAAGATATTCCCGCGCATAGGCGACGGCGCCGGAATGCGCCTCGACCGGCGCGGGGTAGCGATAGATATGGATGCCTTCGATCACCTCGCGGTGCGCGTCCCAACCGCGCCCGGTGGGGCAGATCACGCTGACCTCATACCCATGGGCGGTCAGGGTCGTCGCTTCCAGCCAGACGCGGCGGTCCAGCGGCACGGGCAGGTTTTCCACGACGATCAGCACGCGGCGGGTTCTGGTCCTGGTCATTCTCATCTCCGCCCGGCAAGTTGCGGGGTCAGGTCTGTGTCGGTTTTCCCCGGATTGCCCGGCTTTCCGGTCAGATCAAATTCCGCGATGGTCGTCGGGCTGAGCGGCAGGAAATTGTTGTCGGCGATCAACGTCGCCACCGTGCGCCCCTGCGCATCGGTCCAGACATCCATGCCTTCAAAATCGCCCCAGGCACCGGCATTGGTCAGAAGCAGGATGCCCGGCGCGGCGAAACCCTCGTCGGTCGGGGCATAAACGCTAATGCGGGCCTGATAGCCCCAGACGATCGAAAAGTTGCGCTCCAGCACATAAAGCCGCCCGTCGGGGCCGAAATCGGCATCGGTCGCACTGAAAAGGCCGTCCGACCGGAGTTGCGGCCCGTCTGTCCAGGTCTTGCCGCCGCGATACTCCAATGTGCGATAGTCACCATCGGCCAGCGGTGTTTCGAGGACGGTCAGGATGCGCCCCCCCGCACCGAGGGCCAGCGCCTCCATGCCTTCGTTGCCCCACAGCGTGCGGAACCTGTCCCATTCGTTCAGGGGTGTGGGCATCATGTCCGGCGGGCGGAACCGTGCCACCCGCGCGTAACCCTCGAAAGACACCAGCAGCGATCCGTCGGCGTCGATGCGGATGGCTTCGGCATCGGACTGGAACCCTTCGGCGGGTCGGCCGAAATTGTCCCGAATGCGGCTCGCCGCCAGAAGATCGACCTTCGCCAGTGCGCCCGTCTTGTCGCGCGTCAGCCTTGCCTGCATCAGCAGGCCCGCGTCACTGACGGCGAAGAAGGCGTTCCCGGCGTCTTGAAGCGCCAGTCCCGACAGGCCGCCGAAATCGGATGCCCTTTCCACCCAGGTCACGCTGCCCAGCAGGTTCGGCCGGGCAGCGCCCGTCCCGCCGCCGCCGGACCCGACCAGAGCAAAGGCCAGAGCCGCAAGGCCGCCAAGGGGGAGGACTAGCCTATTTGCCAAAGGCGATCCGTGCGGCGTCGGGCGACAGCCGTTCCCTGACTGACCTTGGCGCCGGCAGGCCCAGAACCGCCGCGATCAGCGTGAAAGCCTGGGGCCGCGCCCCTTCGAGCAGGAGTTGCCCGGCCTTGACCAGCGCGTAGACGATTGCGACGGGCAGGGCCACCGGATTGAAACGCGCAACGAATTTCATCCGGCTGCGGTACTTGAACCAGAAGGAGAAGGGCGAGGCGAGGCGTTCAAGCGTCGGCGAACCGATCGACGTTCCTGCATGATGAAAAACGCGGAATCCCGGGGCGATGATCAACGGCATGGCGCCGCGCCGCAGGGCCCAGTCCACCTCCTCGTAGTAAAGGAAATAGTCCTCGCGCATCGGGCCGACGGTTTCATAAAAGCGGCGCGATACGACCATGTTCGCGCCGGTCACGAAGTCGACCGCCGCCGCATCGGGGACGGGGGCTTCGCTTGCGGGACGACCGAGGTTGATGTTGCCCGTCACTCCGGTCCAGCGGTTGATCGTGCCCCCGTCGATCTGGATGTTCTGTGGCGGGTCGGCATATTGCACGCGCCCGCCGATGATCCCGTAACCGGGCGTCGCTCCGGCGGCCCGCCGGATCGCCGCTGCGGCATCCGGGTCGGCGAAGGCATCGGGGTTCAGCACCCAGAGATGGGCGATATGCGGCTGTGCCGCCAGCGCCGCCAGCCCGAGATTGACGCCGCCGGCGAAACCGCGGTTCGCACCGGACTGCACGAGCACCACCCCGTCTGCCGCCGTCGTGCCGGGCGATCCTTCGGCGAAGGGCAGGGCGCCGGCGACCTGCTGTTTGCTCGCCCAGTCCCGAACGCGGGCGACGGTCTCGTCCGACGATTGATTGTCGACCACCACGATCAGCGGCGGCCCGCCGTCCTGGGCGGTCAGGCTGTCAAGGCAGCCGACGATCACGTCGGCCGAATTGAAGGTGACGATGACGACACCAAGGCAGCGGTTTGGATGCGGGACTGGTTCGGTCATGACGGGATCGGTTTCTTGCTTGGGCCGCATACCAGACAATTCTGGTTCCAATTGGGCGGGCGGGCCAGGAAATAAGGCGAAAGCGGGGGCATTGGCAGGTCTAGGCCTTTTTCAGGATCAGCTTGCGCAGGTAAAGGCGCATCTCTCCCATGCTGGCCAGCGCGAGAAGACCGATCACGAGGATCCCGAGAAGCTCCCAATGCAGATTCTGCAGCAGATTTGCGGCCGGCGGAGTGCGCATGGCATCGAGCCAGGCGGCGGCGCAAAGAAGTGCTGTCAGGGCGACCGGCAGAACCAGCGGGCGCAGATGCACCCCTGCCCAGCGCCGCATCAGCCACATCGACAGCCCGAAGGCCAGGATTTCGGCGAGGCAGACCGTCCAGATGATCGCCAGGACATTGCCGGTCGTGACCGCGATCCACCAGGAGATCGGCAGCGACGCCACCCGGATCAGATTGCCCATCATTGACAGGCTGGATCTGCCGCAAGCCAGCGCCACGGTATTGCCGCCGCTCTTGGCGACGCGGATGGCCTGAAGAATGGCGAGAGGCACGAGAATCAACAGGATGGAGACATATTTCGGCCCGGTCAGCGCATAAGCCAGCGGTCCCCCGACCAGGCTGGTACCCAGGACAAGCAGAACGGCGATCGCCAGGCCGGATTCGACAGACGCGACCGACAGGCGCTGGAACGTCGCGGGATCACCTTTCGCGCCGCTCAGGTTCGGCAGGAACAACGACTGGAAGGAGTTGGCCAGGACGATGGTCGGGGTCAGGGTCAGGGTGAAGGCCATGGTGAAGAAGGCAAACTGGCTGACGCCCAGTTCACGCAGCACGATCATCCGTTCGCCGTTGAAAGCCCCGAAGATCAGCACGCCATCCAGAAGCAGCGGCCAGCCGAACTTCGTCGCGCGCTTCATCAGGGACAGGTCGAACGCCAGCCGGTAGGGCCGTTTCGCAGTCAGATGCGTGGTCGCGACCATGGCGATGGCTTGGGCGAACAGCGCGAAAAGCATGATCCGGTAGTCGCCGAACATCAGCGCCAGCGGCCAGATTGCCAGAACCGACACCACCGCCGGGATCGAACTGGCCAGAATGGAGGGTGTGAAATTCAGATGCCGCCGCTGGCGATGCGGGTCGTAATGCTGAAAGCCGTTGATCAGCGGCACCAGCGCCAGCACCTCGTAGCTCCAGGCGACGCGCTCTACCCCAAGAAAGGTCGCATAGGGCTGCGCGATCGCGAACAGGACGATGGAGGAAAACAGGCCGCGCAGAACCTGAAAACCCTGCATCGCGGCCTGAAACTTCGGATCGTCGCCGTCCTTGTCGATGACCATCAACTGATTCAGCCCCAGATAGGACAACATCTCGACGATCGACATGCTCATCGCGAAGGTCGAGGCGATGCCGTAGTTTTCCGGGCTGACCAGACGTGCGACGATGAGATTCCTCAGCAGGAGGAATATCGAGGCAAAGGCATTGCCCGACACAACCATGATGGCTTTCTTGAACATGTCGGGGCAGGGTTGCCTTATGTCGTCCTGTTATGGCCTGATATGTCAGCATTTCTTGCCATGACCGCAAGTCTTGCTTTCACATCGGCGTGAATGCGGCGGTGATTTCGCAAAGAACCGCCGAATTTTCAGACTTCGTGCATCTAACACGGACAAAGCTCAGGACCAAACCTGTCGCCTCTCCGCGATCCGTGCCGACAGGCGCAGCACCCGGTCGACATAGAGCTTGCGCCGCGGATCATCCGTCGGTGCGCGGGTATCAATCCAGCCGGTCGAGGCCAGGCAGCGCAGCAGCGTGAAAAGCATCAGGTCCGGCATCCCTTCGCCCGGATCACCGCCGCCATCCGCATAGCCCGCAAGAAGCGCCTCGGCCATGCAGGGCAGGTTCGGTTCCTCAAGGCTTTGCACCAGCGCCGTGCCCAGATCATAGAGCCGGTAGCCATAACCGCTATCGTCGAAGTCGATCAGATTGAGCGTTCCGTCCGGCGCGGCAAGGATGTTTTCGCGCATGATGTCGGCATGGATCAGGCCGAAGGCCGGGGCCGCGGTGCCGATCCGGCCCAGACGGTCCGCCGCCATGTCCCGCATGGCTGCGATCAGCCCCTGGTCCCCGGCGCGAAAGCCGGGATTTTCCCAGAATCGCCCCCAGGTCGGGTTTGCCCCGAGAAGCCCCTCGATGTCCCAGCGCGGGCGCGGCAGGGTGGGCGGCAGGTTCAGCGCATCGGTCGCCTTGTGAAGGGCGGCCAACAGTCGACCCAGTGTCCCGAACAAGATTTCCTGCGCCGCCCGGTCGCCCGCAAGCGGCGTGCCGGCGCGCCCGACAGGGGTGCCGCTCAGCCAGCCGACCGCACTGACGGTGACATCCCCGGCATGCCAGGTCAGTGCGCCGTCTCTGGTCAGGATCGGTTCAGGTACCGAAAGACCCTGTGCGGCAAGACCCATGGTCCAGCGCAACTCCGTCTCGATCCCCTCGCGGCTTTGATAACCGGGGCGGTGCAGACGCAGCGCGATCACCCGGCCTGTCGCCTGTTCGGCACGGAAAACCGCGTTTTCGCGGATGGTGATCAGGTCGGGCGGCTTTGCCCCTGCCCCCCATTCGGGCGCGGCCAGTCCGGCGATGCGCTTTGCCTCGGCTTCGGAGATCAACCCTTGGCCTCCGCCAGACAGTCGGCCAGCGCGGCGGCGGCCATGTCTGCATGTTCGGAACCGAAGGGCATCGGCGGGCGCAGTTTCAGGATATGCTGCTTGCGGCCGATCCGCCCGATCAGGATACCGCGCGCCTTCATCGCCTCGACAACCGCGGCGGCGGCTTCTGGCGCGGGTTCGCCCGCCTGCGCCAGTTCGACGGCATAGAACTGCCCCCGCGCCCGGACGCCCGCGATCAGCGGGTGCGACAGGGCCTGCAGCCGGTTGAGGAAATGGGCGCTGACCCGGGCGGCATGGTCGAGCAGCCCTTCCTCCTCGATCACATCCAGAACCGCCATCGCCGCCGCGCAGGACACCGGATTGCCGCCGAACGTGTTGAAATAAGCGAAGGCGTTGCGGAACGCCGCCATCACCTCGGGCCGCGCCACCACGCCGCCCACCGGATGACCGTTGCCCATCGGCTTGCCCAGCGTCACCGCATCGGGGGCAAAGCCCAGCCAGTCATGTCCCCACCAGTGGCTGCCAACCCGACCAAAGCCCGGTTGCACCTCGTCGCACAGGATCAGCCCGCCCGCCGCGCGCACCGCCGCCACCGCCGGATCGAGAAAACCGGGGGCCACATCGGGCAGGCCCTCATTGGCGAAGATCGGACAGAGGATCAGCGCCGCGAACCCGTGGCCCGACGCCTCAAGTTCGGCAACCGCCTGCCGGACGTGCCCGGCGAAGACCGCGCCGTCGCAACCCCCCGCCGCCAGACTGTCGGGCGCCGGCACGCGCCGCACATGGGCGGGCCAGCCGCCGATCGGCGGGCGGCGCGTCGACAGGTGCGACACGGCGGTCGTATTGCCGTGATAGGTATTGTCGGTCGCGATGATCCCCACCTTGCCCGTCACCGCCTGCGCCATCCTCAGCGCGATGTCGTTCGCCTCGGATCCCGTGCAGGTCAGGATGATCTGGCTCAGGCCATGGCCGAACTTGCCGACCAGCCGTTCGCCGTAGTTCAGGATGCCTTCATGCAGATAGCGCGTGTGGGTGTTCAGCGTTGCGGCCTGCCGGGCAATCGCCTCGACCACCTTCGGGTGGCAATGGCCCAGATGCGCGACATTGTTGTAGCAATCAAGGTAACGCCGCCCGCCCGCGTCATAAAGCCAGACCCCTTCGCCCCGCACCAGATGCAGGGGTTCGTCATAGAAGGTCGAGACATTCGGCCCCAGCAGCCGGGCGCGCCGCACCAGCAGATCATTCATCGTCCACCTTCCCCCTCAATGCCTTCACTTCGCCGCGCTGGACCTTGGCCGCCAGCCGCCGCCGCTGACTGCCGAGCGTGGGTTTCGTCGCCACCCGCCGCTTCGGCGCCACCAGTGCGGCGCGGATCAGGTCGGCCAGCCGTTCGCGCGCGATCTCGCGGTTCTGCGCCTGGCTGCGCGTGTCTTCGGCGTGGATGACGATGGCCCCTTCGATCGTCCACCGCCGCCCCGCCAGCCGCTTCAGCCGCGCCTTGACCGCCGAGGTCAGGGCCGGGCAGCGCTCCGCCTCGAACCTGAGTTCCACGGCGGTCGAGACCTTGTTCACATTCTGCCCGCCGGGGCCGGAGGCACGGATGAAACTCTCGCTCAGCTCCCATTCGGCTATCGCGATCTGATCCTTGATCCAGAGCATGTGCGGGTTTGTCGCGCGCCGGGACAGGGGGGTCAAGGGGCACGGCGCGAAATGAACGCCCCCTCGGCCCAGATGCACCTCGCCCTCGGGATAGCGCAGCCGGGGCCCCTCGCGCGTCGACAGGAGGGAGCCGATCGTCAGCGGACCGACCCGGCCGATGAACATGATCAGGATGATCACGCTTCGGCCAAAGCCCGACAGATCGTCGGCATGGGACCGGGTCAGGCCGACGTTGCCAGGGGCGATCGCCACCTCGAAACAGATGTCGAGAAACCGTTTGTCGCCGGACAGTGTCAGAACGAACACCCCGGCGAGGACGACACCCATGCTGACGGCGATCAGCGTCACGAAGACGGTCGCCACCTTGATCCCGCCGGCGGTCGAGTCCGGCGGCCATGGTGCTGCCGAAGGCACCAAGGCCGATCACGGCGAACGTCCGGTTTTCCCTGGCCATGAACACACTCCCGAACATGTGAAACCGCCCGCCGCTGTGGCAGGAAGGGCAAGTCAATACGAGCCTTGGCAGGGGCGTGCCGATTGTCCCAGCCGCCTGACAGGGCCGAACGATCCCGGTTTCCCCGGCTGGTTAGGTCTTGGCTAACCAACGGTGAGTGAATCGCTCCTTTATGGCTGGCCGCCCCGATGTCACACAGGCTGCAGGACCACGGGACCATCGCCCGCAGGGCATCACCGTTGGAGCGTCAGATGATCCGCACCGGCAATCAGTATCGCGACTCGATCCGTGACGGGCGCGAAGTCCATGTGAACGGCGAAAGGGTGAAGGACGTCACCCTTCATCCGCAGTTCAAGCCGCTGGTCGACATCCGCGCCCGCATCCATGACATGAGCCACGAGGCTGCCACCCGCGAGATCATGACGGTGACGCAGGGCGGCGAGGTCAACCCGCTGGCAAATGCGCTGCCCTACAGCCAGGCCGACTGGTGGGCCAAGCGCCGCGCCGCGGATGCGGTGATGGAGGATGTGGGCGGTGTCGTCACCCGGGTGGGCGACGAGACGGTGGGCGAGATGTGGTCGCTTTTCGACGGGGCCGCAGCGCTGGCCGACATCGACCCGCAGTTCGCCGGCAACATCGCGACCCATATCGGACGCGTCCTCAAGGCCGATCCGTTCCATGTCTCGGCCAACACCGACCCGAAGGGCGACCGTTCCAGACTGCCGCAGGACCAGGATCCCGACATGCTTCTGCGCGTGGTCAGGGAAACCGACGCCGGACTGGTCGTGCGCGGGGCGAAATTCGAAACCGCCGCCGCCTATGCCAACCAGGCCTTCACCAAACCGACGATTGCCAACTGGGGCGACGAGGCGCTGTCCGACCATGCGGTCGGGTTCATCTGCGATCTGGGCGCGCCGGGGCTGAAGTTCATCTGCCGCACCGGATTTGCCGGACGCGCGCCGCTTGAGGACTATCCGCTCGCCAGCCGCTTTGACGAGATCGACGCGCTCGTGATCTTCGACGATGTGCTGGTCCCCTGGGAAAACGTGCTGTTCTACCGTCATACCAGCGCGGCGATGCTGGTCCGCGCGACGCTGCACCGGTACTCGGCCTTCGCCTTCGTCCAGCGCACCTTGAAGCTTGCCGACATGATGATCGGCACGGTGCTGTTCAATGTTCGCCAGACCGGTCTGGACAAGCTGCAGCCCGTTCAGGACAAGCTCGCGCAGCTCGCCGTGTACCGCGAAGGCATCAGCGCCCATCTGACCGCCGCCATCACCCTTGCCGAACGCTCCCCGGCCGGGCTGATGATGCCGAACCAGTCGCTCCTCTATGCCGGGCGGGTGCTGGCCTGTTCGCAGCTGCATGACATGATGCATGTCGCCCGCGAACTCAGCGGCGGTCAGATCTGCCTGACACCGGATGCCGCGGCCTTCCGCCATCCCGACACTGCGCCCTGGCTAGAGAAATATTATTCGATCAACGAGGAATGGGTCGCCGAAGACCGGCGCAAGCTTCTGGCCTTCGCCCGCGACCTGCTCAATTCGGACCATGCCGGCCACAGGCTCAGCTTCCAGCTTTTCGCGCAATCGCCGCCCTATACCCATCTTGCCGCCGTCTACCGCAACTTCGACTGGGACGGGCCGCTGGCTTTCGTCCGGCAGGCGGCAGGGCTTTCCGAAAGGGTGATGGGCGACCAGACCCTGACCTGCGGCAACAGCGCCGTATCGAAATGGTTTGCGACCGAAACCGCCAGGGGCAAGGCCGCGAAATGAACCACATTCAAGGGAGGCACCGATGACCCGACATGACCAGATCGCCAAGGCCCTTTCGCCGGCGGCGGAGTTGCACGCCAATGTCTCGGTGCCGTTCGGACAGGCGCGGGCGATGCCGAAATCGGTCTATACATCGGCCGACTTCCTTGCGCTGGAGCAGAAGCACATCTTCGCGGCCGACTGGCTTTGCGCCGGCCGCGCCGAAAGCCTGCCCAATCCCGGCGACTACCTGACGATGGACATCGCCGGCGAGCCGGTCATCGTGCTGCGCGACCGCGAAGGCACGGTCCGCGCCATGTCGAACGTCTGCCGCCACCGGATGTCGACGCTTCTGCAGGGGCGCGGCACCACCCGCGCCATCGTCTGCCCCTATCATGCCTGGACCTACAATCTCGACGGCTCGCTGCGCGGTGCCCCGGCGATGGGCCAGAACGAAAGCTTCTGCAAGGACAAGATCGGCCTGCCCGCCATCCGCTGCGAGGTCTGGCAGGGCTGGATCTTGGTCACCCTCAGCCCCGATGCGCCCAGCCCGCATCAAGCACTCAAGGCGGTCGATGATCTTGTCGGCCATCTCGACATGTCGACCTATACCGAAACCTTCCGCGAGACGTTCCGCTGGGGCACCAACTGGAAGGTGCTGGCCGAGAATTTCATGGAAAGCTACCATCTGCCGGTCTGTCACCGGGGCACGATCGGCGGCACCTGCGACCTGAACCTGATGACCTGTCCGGAAGGGGCCGAGGCCTTCAACTACCACTGGATCGTCAAGAACGACGAGGTGCCGCTGGCGCTCGCCCATCCGTCGAACACCAGGCTTGTCGGCGACCAGCGCCGGATCACCTGGCTTCTGGCCATCTATCCGGCGCTGCTGATCACCCTGACGCCGGGATACTTCTGGTATCTCAGCCTGACGCCGGACGGACCCGGCCATGTCAACGTGCTCTTTGGCGGCGGCATGTCGGCGGACTGGATGGCCGACCCCGAGGCGGCGCGCCATCTCGAACAGGTGAAGGCCCTGCTTGACGACGTGAACATCGAGGACAAGGGCTGCACCGAGAAGGTCTATCGCGGTCTTTGCGCCGGCCTGTCGGAACCGGGGCCGCTGTCGCATCTGGAACGGCCGAACTTCGAGTTCGCCCAGTATCTCGCCCGGCGGGTGCCGGCATGATCCCGAGGCGGCGCGGGTCATGTCACCCGCGGGATTGTGAGGACCGACGTCGAAAGGTTGTCATCCTTCGGGCAGGACCACGCTTGCCCATCGACAGCGAACCTCACCATTGCCGGATCCATTGATCCGATGAATGTCCAGGAATACGGGAAAAGGGCCCAGAAATGTCAGTTGAGAAAATAGACACGCTGGTCGTCGGCGCGGGTCAGGCCGGCATTGCCGCGAGCGAACATCTGGGCAAGATGGGGGTGCCGCATCTTGTCCTCGAACGCAAGCGCATTGCCGAACGCTGGCGGACGGAACGCTGGGATTCTCTGGTGGCCAACGGCCCGGCCTGGCACGACCGCTTCCCCGGTCTTGGGTATGACGAGCTTCACCCTGATGCCTTTCCCGGCAAGGATCGTGTCGCGGACTATTTCGAGGCCTACGCCCGCAAGATCGCCGCACCGGTCCGCTGCGGGGTCGAGGTCCGGAGCGTGCGGCGCAACGAGGGCCGTCCCGGCTTTGTTGTCGAGACGTCCGAGGGCAGGATCGAAGCCCTGAACCTGATCTCCGCAACCGGACCGTTCCAGAAACCGGTGATGCCTGCGGTCATTCCCGCCGAAGCGGGTGTCCTGCAGATTCACTCCACCGCCTACCGCAATCCCGGGCAACTGCCCGCGGGGGCCGTGCTGGTGGTCGGCGCCGGATCGTCGGGCGCCCAGATTGCCGACGAGTTGCTGGCGGCCGGGCGGCGGGTCTATCTGTCGGTCGGCCCGCACGACCGGCCGCCGCGGCGCTACCGCGGCCGCGATTTCGTCTGGTGGCTCGGGGTTCTGGGCAAGTGGGATGCGCCCGCGCCTCGCCCCGGAACCGAACATGTCACGATTGCCGTGAGTGGCGCCCAAGGTGGCGACACGGTCGATTTCCGCCGTCTCGCGGCACGCGGCATGACCCTTCTGGGACGGACCGAGACCTGCCGCGACGGCAGGCTGACCTTCGCCGGCGACCTTGCCGCCAACATCGCGGCGGGTGACGCGAATTACCTGTCGGTACTCGACGAGGCGGATGCCTTTGTCCTGCGCAACGGCCTTGACCTGCCGGAGGAACCCGAGGCCCGCTTGATCGGACCCGATCCGGAATGCCTCGCCCGGCCGATCCGCGAACTGGGTCTGGACGAAGCAGGCATCACCTCGGTCATCTGGGCCACCGGATTTGCGCTCGACTTCAGCTGGCTCAAGGTCGATGCTTTCGATGAAAGCGGCAAGCCGCGCCACCAGCGGGGGGTCTCGCCCGAGGCGGGGATCTACTTCCTCGGCCTGCCCTGGCAGTCGCGGCGCGGCTCCAGCTTCATCTGGGGGGTCTGGCACGACGCGCGCCACGTCGCCGAACATATCGCCACGCGGCGCGGTTACATGGCCTATGCCGGTGCGGCCGAGAAAAGGGCGGATGGCCGCTGAGGCCCCGCCCACTGATACCCGACACCAAATCCTGAAAATCCGGAGGCCGAAGTGGCGCATTACCGACACCGCAAGTTCAACACCAGGGACACCTACCCCGAACAGAAACTCGACAACGATCTGGCCCAGGCGGTCGTGGCGCGCGGCGCCACGATCTTCCTGCGCGGCCAGTGCCCGCAGGATCTGGACAGCGCGAAGAACATCGAGAGCCATGACCCGGTCGCGCAGACCCACAAGGTCATGCAGAACATCCGCCAGCTGGTCGAGGAATGCGGCGGCAAGATGGAACATGTCTGCAAGGTCGTGGTCTATCTGACCGACGTGCGCCACCGCGAGGCGGTCTACCGGACGATGGGCGAATATATCAAAGGCGTGCATCCGGTCTCGACCGGGGTGGTGGTCACCGCACTCGCCCGCCCCGACTGGCTGGTCGAGATCGACGCGACCGCCGTCATTCCCGACTGATCCACCTGCGCCGGGGGTTTCACACCCCCGGACCCCCGTGGGATATTTACCGACAGAAAATGAGCGAGCATCCATTTTCTGTCTCGAAGTATCCTCGGGGGTCCGGGGGCAGACAGCCCCCGGCGCCATAGGCCAGAGGTGCGCCCCATGACATTTTCGCTGATCGCCCGCTGTGCCCGCTCCGGCCAGTTCGGGATGGTGATCTCCTCCTCCTCGCCTGCCGTGGCAGCGCGCTGCGCGCATGTCCGCGCGGGCGTGGGTGCGGTCGCGAGCCAGAACGTGACAGACCCCGCACTCGGACCCCTGACGCTCGACCGGTTGGAGGCCGGGCGGGGCGCAGTTCAGGCGCTCGTCGAGGTGATGGAGGGGCGGCCGAACATTGCCTACCGTCAGCTTCTGGTCATCGACAAGGCAGGCGCGACCGCGATCCATTCGGGCGCCAATGTGCTTGGTCTTTGGGGCGAGGCGCGGGGTGCTGACTGCGCGGCAGGCGGCAACCTCCTGGCCGATGGCCGCATCCCCGCCGCGATGGTGGCCGCGTTCGAGCGGGCGGCGGGCCATCTGGGCGACCGGCTGATGGCCGCGCTCCGCGCCGGGCTTGCCGCCGGTGGCGAGGCGGGGCCGGTCCGGTCGGCGGGGCTGAAGATCGCCGACCGGCTCACCTGGCCGCTGGTCGATCTGCGTGTCGACTGGTCGGACCGGCCGATCGACGACCTTGAAACCGCGTGGCAAGTCTATCGCCCGCAGATGGCGGCTTACGTCAGCCGCGCCGAAGATCCGACGCAGGCACCGAGTTACGGTGTGCCCGGAGACGAGTGAGGACAAAATGTTCACCCACGCCGAATGGAAGAGCCGCGCCGCCGGCCTGATCTTCCGCAACCAGTGTTTCATCGACGGCCGTTTCGGGCCCGCCGCCGCCGGCGCGCGGTTCGAGACGGTGAATCCCGCCACGGCCGAGGTGCTGACCGACGTGGCGCGCGGCGGGGCCGAGGACATCGACCGCGCGGTCACCGCCGCCCGGCGGGCCTTTGCCGACGGCCGCTGGTCGGGCAAGACGCCCGCTGAGCGCAAGGAGGTGCTTCTGCGCCTGGCCACCCTGATCCGCGCCAACATCCCGGAACTGGCGCTGCTCGACAGTCTCGACATGGGCAAGCTGGTTAGGGACGCGGCGGCGATCGACGCCCCCGGTTCGGCGCATTTCTTCCAGTGGCACGCCGAAGCGCTCGACAAGCTCTATGACGAGGTGGCACCGACCGGCGGGCGCAACCTGGCGCTGGTACGCCGCGTGCCCTTGGGCGTGGTGGGTGCGGTGGTGCCGTGGAACTTCCCGCTCGACATGGCGACCTGGAAACTGGCGCCGGCGCTCGCCGCCGGCAATTCGGTGGTGCTGAAGCCTGCCGAGCAATCGCCGCTGTCGGCGCTGAGGCTCGCCGAACTCGCGGCGGAGGCCGGGGTGCCGGACGGTGTCCTGAACGTGGTGCCGGGCTTCGGCCGGGACGCAGGCCAGGCGCTTGGCCGCCATCCCGACGTCGATTGCCTGGTCTTCACCGGCTCGACGGCGGTGGGCAAGATGTTCATGCGGTATGCCGGCGAATCGAACATGAAGCAGGTCTGGCCCGAGACCGGCGGCAAGAGCCCGAACCTGATCTTCCCTGACGCCGACCTGGACCGCGCCGCCGACATGGCCGCCTTCGGCATCTTCTTCAACCAGGGCGAGGTCTGTTCGGCCAACAGCCGCCTGCTGGTCCATGAGAGCATCGCCGACGAGATGATCGAACGGATGAGCGCGCGCGCCGCCGGGGCGCAGCCGGGCGACCCGCTGGACCCCGCATCGGCCATGGGCGCGATGGTCGACCGGGGCCATGCCGACGCGGTGATGGGCTTCATCGAACAGGGCAGGACCGAGGCGCGGCTGGTCTGCGGCGGCGAAAGGCTGAGCCTGAACGGCTCGGACGCCTTCATCCGCCCGACGATCTTCGCCGGGGCCGGCAGCGAGGCGCGCATCGTCCGCGAGGAGATTTTCGGCCCGGTCCTGTCGGTCCAGACCTTCCGGACCGACGAGGAAGCGGTGGCGATGGCCAACGACACGATCTACGGGCTTGCCGCCTCGGTCTGGACGCGCGACCTGTCGCGGGCGCTGTCGGTCTCCGAACGGCTGCAGGTCGGCACGGTGTCGGTCAATACCGTGGACGCGCTCAGCGCCATGACGCCGTTCGGCGGCGTGAAGCAATCCGGCTTCGGGCGCGACCTGTCGCTGCACAGCTTCGACAAATACAGCGCCCTGAAGACCACCTGGATCAGCTATTGAACCTTGCCCCGTCCGCCCTATTCTGGCGACTGCACAACCGGAGATGCCGAGGGAGACGCTGCATGCCCCTGCGCTTTACCCTGCGCCAGCTTGAATATCTGGTTGCGGTCGGTGACTGCGGCTCGATCGCGCTGGCGGCGGACCGGCTCAATGTCTCCTCGCCGTCGATCTCGACCTCGATCGCCCAGCTCGAGGCAGAGTTCGGCTTTCCGATCTTTGTCAGGAAGCACGCGCAGGGCATGTCGCTGACCCGTGACGGCCGCATCTTCCTGGCCGAGGCGCTGGCGGTCCTGAACAGTGCCCATCGGCTGAACGATCTGGCCAACGACATCACCGGCCGGGTGCGCGGCACTTTCAAGGTCGGCTGTCTCCTGACCTTCGCGCAGATCGTGTTGCCGCAGCTTCGGCGCGGTTTCGTCGAACAGTATCCGGAGATCGAGTTCCTGCAGACCGAGGAGCATCAGATGGCGCTGATCGAAATGTTGCGCACCGCGGCGATCGACATTGCGCTGACCTATGACCTGAGCATTCCGGCCGACCTTGAGTTCGTCGAACTGGTGTCCCTGCCGCCTTACGCGGTGATGCCCGAGACCCATCCCCTGGCGCATTGCGAAAGCGTGTCGGCGGTCGAGCTCGCGCCCCATCCGATGGTGCTCTTGGATCTGCCGCTCAGTTCGGACTATTTCCTGTCGTTCTTTGCCAATGCCGGTGTCAGCCCGAACATCGTCGAACGCACGCGCGACCTGCCGATCATGCAGTCGCTGGTCGCCAACGGCTTCGGCTATTCGATCGCCAACATCCGCCCGGTCACCGACCGGGCGCCGGACGGGCGCAAGCTGCATTTCGTGCCGCTGACCGGACCGGTGCGGCCAATGCGCATGGGGCTTCTGCATGCCGGGGGCGGGGCGAGTTTCAGCAAGGTCCGCGCCTTCATCGCCTATTGCCGCGAGAGCCTGTCGGACGTTTTCGTTCCGGGCCTGCGGGTGACCCAGGACGGCCCGCGCCGGGATTTCTGAACCTGTCGCCCCTTTAGGTTAGCGCAGCCCTAAGCAACACTTCGGAAGGCGATAATTTACCGTGACCGGCCGGAAGGCCACTGTCCAGTCTGGTTCTCCGGCCATTCCGGGGTGGACTGGCCGTGGGGATACCGGTGCGCGATCCGAGATATGACATTCTGTTCGAACCGATGGCCATTGGCCCGCTGACCGCGAAGAACCGTTTCTACCAGGTGCCGCACTGCAACGGCGGCGGTTATCGCGACCCGTCGGCGGCGGCGGCGATGCGCGGGGTCAAGGCCGAAGGCGGCTGGGGCGTGATCTTCACCGAACAGACCGAGATGCACCATACGTCGGAAATCACGCCCTTCATCGAACTCAGGCTTTGGGAGGACAAGGACATTCCCATGCTGCGCAAGATGGCGCGGGCGATGAAGACGCATGGGGCGCTGGCCGGCATCCAGCTGGCCTATTCGGGCATCAACGGCCCGAACATGTATACCAAGGAAGTGCCGCTGGCGCCGTCGGCCCTGCCGATCCGCACCTTCACCAACGATCCGGTGCAGGCCCGCGCGATGGACAGGTCCGACATCCGCAACCTGCGCCGCTGGTTCGTCAACGCCGCGAAACGCTGCAAGATCGCCGAGTTCGACCTGATCTGCCTTTATGGTGCGCACGGCTTCGGCATCTTCCAGCATTTCCTGTCGCGCGCCACCAACCAGCGCAGCGACGAATATGGCGGCAGCCTTGAGAACCGTTCGCGCTTTGTCCGCGAGGTGATCACAGACATGCGCGAGGCGGTGGGCGATACGATGGCGATCACGCTGCGCGTCAGCCTGGATGAGACCATCGGCGCGCTTGGCTTTTCCAATGCCGAGGTGCGCGACTTCATCGCACTGAACGCCGAACTGCCCGACCTCTGGGATCTGGCGCAAGGCACCTGGGAGGATTGCTCCGGCCCGTCGCGCTTCAAGGAGGAAGCGGCACAGGAGCAACTCGTCAAGGGCATCCGCGACCTTTCGCCGAAGCCGGTGGTGGGTGTCGGTCGCTTCACCTCGCCCGACGTGATGGCGCGGATGATCCGGTCGGGCACGCTCGACTTCATCGGCTGCGCGCGGCCGTCGATCGCCGATCCGTTCCTGCCGAAGAAGATCGAGGAAGGCCGGATCGACGAGATCCGCGAATGTATCGGCTGCAACATCTGCATCACCGGAGACATGACGCAAGGGATCAGCCTCTGCACCCAGAACCCGACCTTCATGGAGGAATGGCTGCGCGGCTGGCACCCGGAGAAGATCGAAAAGCGCGGCGCAAGCGAAAACGTCCTTGTCATCGGGTCCGGTCCCGCAGGGCTTGAGGCCGCCCGCGCGCTGGCGCAGCGCGGTTATGACGTGGCGGTGGCCGAGGCGCGCGAGGCGTTCGGCGGGCGTGTGGCGCGCGAACGGCTGCTGCCGGGGCTTTCGGCCTGGGGGCGGGTGGCCGACTATCGGCTTTACCAGCTTGGCCAGCGGCCGAACGTCCAGCTTTATCCCGGCTCGGAACTGGGCGCGGACGAGGTGCTGGAGTTCGGCTTCCAGAATGTCTGCATCGCGACCGGTGCCCGCTGGCGGGCGGACGGCGTGGCGCGCCAGCATGTGGTGCCGGTGCCGGCCACTGGCACGCTGCCGGTCTTCACTCCCGACGACATCATGGAAGGCCGCCTGCCCTCCGGCCGGGTCGTCGTCTTTGATGATGACCACTACTACATGGGTGGCGTCCTGGCCGAGCTTCTGGCGCGAGAGGGCTGCGAGGTCACGCTGGTGACGCCTTCGGCCTATGTCTCGGACTGGACGATCAATACGCTCGAACAGGGGGCGATCCACCGGCGGCTGGTGGCGGCCGGGATCAGGATCAGGCTCAACACCGGCGTATCCGCGATCCGCGACGGCGGGGTCGAGACGAACTGCACCTACACCGACGCACGCGACCGGCTGGAGTGCGACGCGCTGGTGATGGTCGCCTCGCGCCTTTCCAATGACAGTCTGTATCAGACGCTCAAGGCGCGCTCGGCCGACTGGGCCGACGCCGGGATCCGCTCGGTGCAGCTGATCGGCGACGCGGCGGCCCCCGGCCCGATTGCCTGGGCGACCTTCGCCGGCCACCGTTACGCCCGCGAACTCGATACCGGCGTCTGGCAGGCGGAGTGGGGCGACACCCCCTCTTTCCGGCGCGAAATCACCGAACTGGCGGCGGAATGACCGCCGCTCCCCTCTCCCGGCCCGGCCAGCGACAGGACAGAACATGACCCAGACCCCACGCGGCAAGGCGATCGAGGTCCAGAACGTGTCGAAGAGTTTCGGCACGTTCCAGGCGCTGAAATCGGTCACGTTCGACATTCATGACAACGAGTTCTTCACGCTCCTTGGCCCGTCGGGCTGCGGCAAGACCACGCTGCTGCGGATGCTCGCCGGGTTCGAGGCGCCGACCACCGGCAGCATCCGTCTTCACGGCAAGGACATCCTCGACCTGCCGCCGCACCGGCGCCGGGTCAACACGGTGTTTCAGAGCTACGCGCTCTTTCCGCACATGACGCTGGAACAGAACATCGCCTTCGGGCTGGAGAACCTGGGCTGGGATCGCGACCGCCGCGCCGCGCGGGTGGCGGAGATGCTGGAGATGGTCCACATGACCCAGTTCGCCCGCCGCAAGCCCGCGCAGCTGTCGGGCGGCCAGCGCCAGCGCATCGCGCTGGCCCGCGCGCTGGCGCCCTCGCCCGAGGTGCTCTTGCTCGACGAACCGCTTTCGGCGCTCGATCTGAAGCTCAGGCAGGCGATGCGGGACGAGTTGCGGACCCTGCAGCGCCAGACCGGGATCACCTTCGTCTTCGTCACCCATGATCAGGAGGAGGCGCTCGACATGTCCGACCGCATCTGCGTTCTGGGCAACGGCGAGATCCAGCACCTCGGCACGCCGAACGAAATCTACGAAGACCCGGAAAACCGCTTCGTTGCCGACTTCATCGGCGAGACCAACTTTTTCGAGGTCGACGTGACCGGGGTGGCCGGCGATCAGGCAACGGTCCGCACCCCGATGGGGTTCGAGATCACCACCCACCAGAAGGGTGTCGCCGTGGGCACGCGCGCCGTCCTGTCGCTGCGCCCCGAAAAGATCGGGATGGAGGATCAGGCCGTCGGCCAGATCATGGAAGGCCGCATCACCAACAAGAACTACATGGGCGGCTATACCCATTACACGGTCGAGGTCGCCGGGACCGAACTGCGCATCTCCAAGCGCAACGCGATCTCGCATTCGCAAAGCTACGATCTCGGCCGCGCGGTCAGGATCGGCTTCCGGCCCGACAGCGCCCGGGTGCTGGCGCGATGAGCCCGCGCGATTTCCGCCTCTGGGGCCTTGCCCCCGCCTGGGTCATCATGGCCTTTACCCTGATCGTGCCGATCGGCATCGTGATCATGGTCTCCTTCGCGACGCGCGGGGCCTATGGCGGCTTCGACTGGGGCCTGTCTTTCGCCAGCTACGTCCAGTTGCTGTTCTCCGAAGGCTGGGAGGGCGGGACCGAGTTCAATCCGCAATATCTGCTGATCATCGGCCGCACCCTGTGGCTTGCGGGCCTGACGACGCTCCTCTGCGCGCTGATCAGCCTTCCGGTCGCCTACGTCATCGCCCAAGCGCCGGGTCGTTCCAAGGCGGTCCTGATCTATCTGGTGACCCTGCCATTCTGGGTGTCGATGATCGTCCGGGTCTATGCCTGGATCATCATTCTCGGCAATGACGGGGTCATCGAGAAATCGCTGCGCGCCGCCGGTCTTGCGGCGGATATCGACAGCCTTCTGTTCAACAACGGCGCGATGCTGACCGGGCTGGTCTATTCCTATCTGCCCTTGATGATCCTGCCGGTCTTCGCCTCGCTCGAAAAACTCGATGCCGCCTATATCGAGGCGAGCCACGACCTTTACGGCAATCGCTGGGTGACGCTCCGGCGGGTGATCCTGCCCCTGACCCGGCCGGGGATCATGGCCGGGGCGATCCTCGTCTTCGTCCCCTGCCTTGGCGCGGTGCTGGAGCCGATCCTTCTGGGCGGCGGCAAGGCGATGCTGATGGGCAACCTGATCCAGACCCAGTTCGGTGGCGGGCGCAACTGGCCGTTCGGCGCCGCCATCGCCATCGTGCTGATGGTGCTGGTGATGATCTTCCTGATCGCCAACGCCCGGCGCGCCGGCCGGCAGGAGGTGGCATGATGGCCCGCAGGCATGATGTCCGCACCTATCCGGGTGCCCGGCTCTTCACCGGCCTGTTCTTTCTCTACCTCTACCTGCCGATCGCCGTCGTCATCTTCTTTTCGTTCAACGACAATCGGCTGGTGTCGGTCTGGGGCGGATTTTCGTTGAAATGGTACCAAAAGGCGCTGGCCAATGACGCGCTTCTGGACGCGGTCCGCATCTCGCTGATCGTGGCGGCCGTCGCCACGGCGATCGCCACCACCGTCGCGCTGATGGCGGCGCTGGTGCTGGTCCGGGCGCGCGAGGTGAAATACCGGCGGCTTTCGGAAACCGTGGTGAACCTGCCGCTTCTCTTGCCGGAGATCGTGCTGGCGGTGGCGGTGCTGATCCTCTTCTCGCAGGTCGGCCTGCAGAACGGCCTCCTGAAGCTGATCATCGCCCATACCGCTTTCTGCATCCCCTTCGCCTTCCTGCCGATCCGCGCCCGCATGCAAGGGATGGAACCGGATTTCGAGGAGGCCGCCCGGGATCTTTACGCCACGCCCTGGGTCACGTTCCGCCGCGTGACGCTGCCCCTGATCCTGCCCGGTGTCTTTGCCGGGGCCATGCTCGCCTTCGTCATCTCGATGGACGATTTCATCACCTCGAACCTCCTGAACTCCGGCGGTTCGACCACACTCCCGGTCTACATCTTCGGCCTGATCAAGCAGGGCACGACGCCGGAGCTGAACGCCATCTCGACACTGATCATCGCAGCCTCGCTGGTCCTTGCGACGACGGCGCTGGTCCTGACCTTCCGCAATCAACCCGAGAGCCGGGACTGAACCCGGCCGATCCCGACCACCACAACAAGGAAACGCACATGACCTTCAAGACGAGCCTTCTCGCCACGACCGCCCTTGTCGCGCTGACCGGTGCCGCCGCTGCCGAGGGCACCCTCAATCTCTATGCCTGGTCCGACAGCATCTCGCCGGACCTGATCGCCAAGTTCGAGGCCGAGACCGGCATCGAAGTCAACGTCGACGGCTTCAACTCGAACGAAGACCTGCTGACCAAGCTGCAGGCCGGTTCGTCCGGGTATGACCTGGTCACGCCCTCGCAGCATTTCGTGCGGATCATGATCGATCAGGGGCTCCTGGAGGATATCGACGCCTATTCGCTTGCCGCCTTCCAGCAGGTCGATGCGAAATGGCGCGGCCAGTGGTGGGACGAGACGAACGATTATTCGATCCCGCTGGCCTTCGGCACCGCCGGCTATACGGTCAACCGCGACCAGTATCAGGGTCCGGTCAACAGCTGGGCCGCCTTCTTCGAGCCGGGGTCGGAACTGCAGGGCAAGATCGCGCTCCTCTCCTATCCCGACGAAGTGGTGGGCGCGGCGCAACTTTATCTGGGCGTGCCCTTCTGTTCCGAAGACCCGGCCGAGATGAAGAAGGTGCTCGACCTTCTGAAGGCGCAGAAACCTTCGGTCGCCGCCTATACGTCGGACAATATCGAGAACCGCATCGGCGGCGGCGAGGTCGCGATGCATTTCTGGTGGGACGGCAACTCGATGAGGACCCGCGCCAACGACGGGGCGAAGATCGAATATGCCATGCCGAAAGAGGGGCTCGTCGGCTGGCTCGACAGTTTCGTGGTGCCGAAGGGGGCGGCGAACATCGACCATGCCAAGAAGTTCATCGACTTCATGTCGACGGTCGAAAATGCCACGGCCCAGTATAACTTCTATGGCCATTCCGCCCCGGTCGCCATTGACGCGGCAACCGCCAAATACACGCCGGAAAATGCCCCGGAACTGTTCCCGACGGTGAAGGTCGAATTTTCGCGCGCCTGTTCGCCTGCGGCGCAGGATCTGGTCACGAAGGTCTGGACCGACCTTCTGCAGTGACGCCGACGCCCCTTCGCGATCTTCGCAGAAGGGGCGCACACCACCGATCCGGTCACTCCGTCAGGGGCGCCTTCACCAGATGGGGCGGCGCGTCCGGGTCGTGATCCAGGCGGACGTAGAGGGGCAGCTGGTCGCGCAGCTGCCGCTCCACCACATCCGGGATGGCGGCGATTTCCGTGGCCATCAGCCGCCCGGCGGGGGGCTTCATGCGCCGACCCCGGTGATCATCGACACGATCTCGTTCTTGTCGGTCCTCGCCGTTTCACGGATGCCGATCTGCCGACCCCGGCGCAGAACGCAGATCCGGTCCGACAGGCGGAAAACCTGATCGAGACTGTGCGAAATGATCAGGATGGCGAGGTTGCGCGCCTTCAGCGCCTGGATCGTCGCCTCGACCCGCGCGGTTTCGGCAACGCCAAGTGCGGCGGTCGGTTCATCCAGCAACACCAGCTTTCTTGCCCAGTGCGTCGCCCGGGCAATCGCCACGCCCTGCCGCTGGCCCCCCGACAGGTCGCGGATCGTGGCGCTGGCCGAAGGGATGCGCACGTCCAGTTCCTTCACCAGCGTCTCGGTTTCGGCGATCATCCTCCGGCGGTCGAGCAGGCGGAGCGGACCCCTCACCGGCTCCCGCCCGAGGAACAGGTTCATGTAGACCGTCTGCTGATCGGCCAGGGCCAGATCCTGGTAGACAACCTCGATGCCGCGTTCGCGGGCAACGGAGGCGTCGGCGAAACTGGCCGGGGCGCCATCAAGCACGATCGCGCCTGAGCTCGGCGGGTGGACGCCCGAGATGATCTTGATCAGCGTCGACTTGCCCGCGCCGTTGTCGCCGACCAGCGCCACGACCTCGCCGGGATGCAGGTCGAGCGAGAAGTCCTCTAGGGCGGTGACGCCGCCAAAGGCCTTGCGGATGTTCTTGAGTTGCAGGACAGGGTTCATGGTGCGCCTCGGTTCAGGTTGGGCCAGGGTTCGGCCTGGCCGAAACAGTTCTCGATCGAGATCACGCGGGGTGTGCCCGAGGAAACCCCGGCAATGCCCACCGCGTGCGCCCGGGTCACGAAGGCCTGCCCGCGGAAACCGAAGATCACGGTGTCGGCCGTGCGCGCCGGGTTGGGGCCGGTGGCGTCGATCATGCCGTAATAATCAATGGCCGAAGGCGGCGGGATTTCGACGGACCGCAGGGCGGCGCTGTCGGTCGTCGGCTCCGGCCCGACCAGCGCCTTGACGTCATAGTCCGGGAATACCGGGTCGATATAAAGCCCGCCGCCGAAACAATAGGCCCGGCCGCCATGCAGATGGCTCACCTCGGTCAGATAGAGAACGGCGGGGCGTTCCGGCAGGTCCTGGACCGCATGCAGGGGGGTGGTGCCGTGCAGGCCGTTGCCGGGTTCCACCTGCGTCGCCCCGGCCCCGGCCAGCGCGGCAAGGGTAACGAGCGAGGTCGTGCCGGGGGCGTTGATTTCAAGATCGGCAAAACCCGCGCGGCGCAGCGCTTCGGCGGTGCGCATCAGGGTGGCAAGGTTCGGGGTATGGCGGATGGTCTGGGTGACAGGATCATAAAGCTGGGCCGGAAAGGTGGTGATCCCGGCAAAGCGCGCGCCTTGCAACCCGGCGATGCGACGGGCGGCACTGACCGCGTTTTCGGCGGCAAATCCGCCCTCATGCCCGCGATAGAAAGTGTCGCCCGCCGTCTGCACGCGGGCGAGGATGGCCTGTTCCCGTCCGGCGGCGCCGGCCGCCTGGGCGACCTCCGCAGCCTTGTCGTCGGAAAACACCGTCCAGTAGTCGGGGGCCAGATCGCGCGCGGCCATCCCGGCCTCGCTGCGCGGCACCTGCACCAGATGCCCCAGATGCCCGATCCTCAGCCCCGCCCGGTGGCAGGCGCGCGCGCAGGCCATGTCGACCGCCACCGCCCGGTCGATGCCTCCGGCCATGACGGCACGGGCAAATCCCGACTGGCGGCTGACCTGCTTGGTCATGGCAAAGACCTTCAGGCCCAGCCGGTCGGCCTCGGCCCGGATCAGGCGGGCGTTTTCGGTGACGGCGTCAAGGTCGATCACATAGGAGTTCGCCGGGATCGCCCCCGCCTGATGCAGCGCTTGCGCGGCGAGGATGAAGGCCGGGTTGCGGCGGCGCAGGACCTCGAGAAACATCGGCGGCCTCCTTTCAGCGGTTGGGTTCGCGCAGCGAGACAGCGACCGCGGCAAGCACGATCAGCCCCTTGATGATCATCTGCCAGGACACTGACAGGCCCATCAGGATCAGGCCGTTCGACAGCATGCCCATCATCAGCGAACCGACCAGCGCGCCGGGGATGGTGCCGCGCCCGCCGTTCAGCGCCGTGCCGCCGACGATGACGGCGGCGATCACCGTCATCAGGTCGCTTTCGCCCAGCGTATAACGTGCCGCCTGCAGACGGCCGGCATAGAGCAGCCCCGCCAGCCCGGCGCAGGCCCCGGACAGGACCAGCACGCCCAGCCTGAGCCGCGCCACCCGGATGCCCGAAACCAGTGCGGCGCGCGGGTTGTCGCCCGTCGCGAGCACATGCGCGCCAAAGCGGGTCTCGCGAAAGACCAGATGGCCCACCAAAAGCGCGGCCACTGTCCAGAGCATCAGCGACGGCAGACCGAACAGCTTGCCGCCGCCGAAAAGGGCGATGAACGGCTCGGCGGTGACGGGGATCGACTGCAGGCCCGACAGTTCGCGCGCCGCCCCGGCGACCACGCCCATCGTGGCGAGCGTCACCAGGAACGACGGCAGCCGCGCATAGGCGACGATCAGGCCGTTCATCAGGCCGACGGTCATGCCGGTGGCCAACCCGGCGAGGACGCCCAGTGGCCAGGGATAGACCCGCATGACCATCGCCGCGACGATGGCCGCGAGCGCGACGGCGGCCCCGAAGGAAAGGTCGATCTCGCCCGCTGCCAGGACAAAGACCAGCCCGACCGCCAGCACCGTCGCCGGAGCCGTCTGCAGGACGATGTTCGTCAGGTTCTGCGCGGTCAGGAAACCCCGGTCCCACAGGACCACGGCGAAGAACAGGAAGATCAGCACAAAGCCCGCATAGACGATCAGTCCCTGAAGCGCGGTGCGTGACGGGGGGCGAAGTGGCATCTTTTCACCTGCGGTTTGGTGTTTCGGGGCAAAGCAGGGGGTTTGACCCTGCATCAGGTAAAGAAGAGAGACGGGGCCGTCCGGGGGAGTTGTCCGGGCGGCCCCCCGGCCCTGTTCACTTCAGCGCATCAAGCACGGATTGCGGCGGGTCGGTGTTCAGCGAGGCGCGCCATCCGTCAGCAAGGTTTTCCTTGCGCACGATCCCGGCGCCGACGACCAGCAGCGGGTCCACCGGACGATCAAGCAACGCCACGGCGGCGGCTCTGGCTGCAGCAACACCAATCCCGTAGGCCTCGTCCGCAATCAGCGCGGCCACCGGACCACCCTTGGCCATGTCGAGGGCCGCCGGTTCGTTCAGGTCGATGCTGACGATCTTCACGTCTTCGCGTCCAAGCTGGCGCAGCACGGCCAGCACCCCCAGCGCGGGTTCGGTCCAGGGCACATAGATCCCGGTGATTTCGGGGTTCTGGGTCAGCATCCCCGAGGCGATATCCTCGATCCGCGCCGGATCGGCCATACCGGCCTCGGCAACGATCTCCAGCCCCGGGAAGCGGTTCGTCACATTCCAGACGAAAGCCTGATCGCGCTGGTTGGTGACCTGAAAGTTGGCGTCATGGAAGATGTAACCAATCTTTCCCGTGCCCCCGAGCGCCTCGTTCATCGCCTCGGCCGTGCGGGCGCCGATCACCGCGCGGTCCGAGGTGACCGTGGTCACGAAATCCTGGCCCTGCGTCAGGCCCGCTGCGGCATTGTCGATGAAGACAAGGCGCGTGCCTGCCGCCGCCACCTTGCCATAAGTGGCCTTCCCGGCCTCTGAATCCACCGGCAGCGAGATCATGATCGACGGGTTCAGCGCCAGCACGGTTTCAACATCGGCCGTCTGGCGGGCCGCGTCGAAACCGGCGTTGGTTTCGGCCACGACCTTGATCCCCAGCCGGGCAAACTCGTCCTGCGCGCCGCGTGAAACGGCGGAAGACCAGTCGTAAAGCTCGTGCCAGGTGAAGGCGGCCGTGAAGCCGCCCTCCTTCAGTTTCGCGACATCCTCGTCGCCAAGAACCAGCGAGGCTGCCGGGGTCGCCGCTTCGCCGTTCGGGCCGCTGGTCACCGGCTCCTGGGCAAAGGCTGCCAGAGGCAACACCAGACCAAGGGCGAACAGAATGTTTCGGGCAAGGTTTGTCATCTGTGTCTCTCCTCCTGCGATCAGGTTGCTAGTTCAGCGCGTCGAGCACGGATTGCGGCGCGTCCTTGCGGAGCGATTTCTGCCAGCCCTCGGCGACGTTGGCCTTGGTCACGCTCAGCGCCGGGGCGACGATGAAGGGCGGGTTCTCCACGCCCAGGACCGCGCGGGCGCCGACGGCGGCCATGGCGCGGCCCAGCTCATAAGCCTCGTCCGCGACGATCCCGGCAACGTTGCCGCCCTTGACCATGTCGAGCGCGATGGGTTCCGACAGGTCCAGCGTGACGATCTTCGTCGTGGTGTTGCCATTGGCGCGCAGGGCGGCAAGCACCCCTTCGGCCGGGCCGGCCCAGGTCACGTAGATGCCACCCAGATCGGGGTTCTGCAAGAGCATCGCGTTGGCGATCTCCTCGGCGCGGGCCGGGTCGCTGATCCCGGCTTCGGCCACGATCTGCATGTCGGGATAGTCCTTCTCGATCGTCGTCTTGAAGGCATTGTCGCGCTGGTTGGTCACATAATAGGCCGCGTCATGGAAGATCCAGCCGACCTTGCCCTTGCCGCCCATCGAAGCGGCCAGAACATCGGCGGCCTGCTTGCCCATCTGGAAGAGATCGTCGGTCACGATGGCGCCGTAGTCGGCCGGATGGGCGTAGCCCTGCGGCAGGTTCGACAGGAAGACGAGTTTCGCCCCCGCCGCGCTGGCCTTCCTGAAGGCCGCCGCCGATGCGACCGGGTCGAGCGGCAGCGACAAGATGATGTCGGGCTCAAGCGCCAGCGTGGTTTCCACGTCGGCCATCTGCTTGGCGCTGTCGAACCCCGCCGAGGTCGTCGCAACGACCTCGATGCCGAGGCGCGTGAATTCGTCGGTTGCGCCCGCCGTGACGGCGTTGACGAAATCGGCCTGGTCATGCCAGAGCAGCGCGGCCTTCAGGCCCTTGCCCTGCAGGTCGGCGGCTTGCGCATCGCTGACCGTGATCTCCGCCGAAAGGGTGGCGGCTTCGCCCGACGGGCCGACCGTCTGCGCCGCTGCCGGAAGCCCGAGCAGCGCGAGGACGCAAAGCGAGGCGAGCAGGTTTCGTGTGGTTCTGGTCATTTTCTTCTCCCCTGTTGTTGGCCAGTCAGTCCGTGACCTGGCCGCAGACCGTTGCGATGAAGGCCGCGAAGGCGAGGATGCCGTCGTGGTATTGGGCGAGTTGGACCCGCTCGTGGTTGGTGTGGCAGATCGAGATATCGCCCGGCGCGCAATAGACGGTCGGGCAGCCGATCCCCTCGGTCAGGAAGGGCATTTCCGACCAGAAAGGCGCGCCCTCGATCCCGCCCGCGCCGGGGCGGACGGCCGCAAGGCAGGCGGCGAGGCCGGTCACGAGCGGATGGTCGGGTGCGATGCCGGTGGGCGATCCACCCTTCGGATGGTCGCGGCCCGCGGGGAAGGTGATGTCCACACCGATGCCGTCCGGTGTCGCGCCGCGCACCAGGGCCTCCAGTTCGGCGGTCGCGCGATCAAGGCTGTCGCCGGGCAACAGCTTGCCGATCAGCGCGAACCGGCATTCGCCCGGCACGGCGATCAGCCCCCCGGCGGTCAGACCGGTGACCAGGGTGAAGGCACGGCCGAGCAGCGGATGTTCCGCCCGCGCGGCGATCTCGTCGGAATGCGTCCAGATCGCCGCCAGAACCTGATGGGCGGCCTTCAGCGCATCGCGGCCAAGGTCCGGGCGGCCGAAATAGGCCGACTGCCCGGTCAGGACCACCTCGGCGATGTAGAAGCCGATCTGCACCGGCAGCACCTGAAGCCGCGTGGGTTCGACATAGACGGCGAGATCGGGCCGGGGGGTCCGCCCCGCCAGGACCGACTGCGCCCAGTGGCGCACCCCGGCGCTGATGCCCGTGCCTGCCTCGCCGCTTTCCTCGTCGCCGACGAAGGCGTAGGAGACCTGTCCGGCAAGCCTGACCCCGGCCCGGTCCAGAAGATCGAGCGCGGCGAGGGACGTGCAGATCCCCGCCTTCAGATCGGCCGCGCCCCGCCCCCACAGTTCGCCGTCGATGATCGCCGCACCGAAGGGATCCTCTTGCGGCTGGCCCGCCCAGTGATCGGCCCAGTCGCGGGGCGCGACAACGTCGGTGTGCCCGATGAACAGCAGGTCCGGGCCGGACCCGGTGCCTGCGCGGCGGCCGGTGATGTTCGGCCGTCCCGGCAGGAAATCATCGACCTTGGGATCAAGGCCAAGGCGGGTCATTTCCTGCGCCAGCACCGTGACCATCCGCGCCTCGTCGCCGGTGACGGAGGCCGCCTGCACCGACCGGACCAGAAGATCGGTCGCCGCCGCCGGGTCGAAGGACTTTCGCAGGCGCATCAGAAGGGGGGCAAGGTCGGTCATTGCGCGACACTCCGCACAAGACCCGGCTTCGGCAGGGGCAGCGTGACGATGGCGCCCGGCGCAGACTGGGCGAAAAGCGCGGTATGAAGTTCGGTCAGGCCGATGGCGACCGCGCCGCTCAGCGCCGCGTGATTGCCAAGGCGGCTCGGCTCGATCCTGAGCGGGAAGGGGAAACAGCGGGCCAGTTCGGCCTTGGTCGCGGCGACGATCTCGGGCCGTGCGCCGATCGATCCGCCAAGGATGACCAGTTCCGGCGCGATGATCGCCCCGAGCGAGGCGATGGCCCGCGCCAGCTGCCGCGCAACCCCGGCCAGCACTTCCCCGGCGGCGGCGTCGCCTTCGGCGGCAGCGGCAAAGATCTCCGGCACTTCAAGCGCCTTGCCTGTGGCCGCCAGATAGGCCGCCTTCATTCCCTTGGTCGCCGTCGCCCGCTCAAACGCCCCGACCCGCAGCGATTCCGGCTCGAACGGATCGGCGCCCAAGGGCAGGTAGCCCAACTCCCCCGCCGCGCCGGTCGCGCCCCGAAGCAATGCGCCGTTCACGATCAGCCCGGCGCCGATGCCGGTGCCGAGCGCGATGAAGACCAGATGGTCCACGCCTTGTCCGACACCCAGCCACTGCTCGCCCAGCACGGCCAGGTTGACGTCGTTTTCCAGCATGACCGCGGTGCCCACCGCCTCGGCCACCGCGCTGCGGAAGTCGATCGCGTCGATGCCCCCGATGTTGGGCGCGTGCAGGATGCGGCCCGTCGCCTGATCCGGCACGCCGGGGCAGCCGACCACGGTCTGGCGCACCCGCGCCATGTCGATGCCTGCCGCCGCGGCCGCCTGCCGCACCATCGCCCCGATCTGGCCCGCCACGATCAGGCCGCCTTCGGGCCGGGTCGGCTGCACCGTCTCGTGGATCACCGTGCCCACGAGATCGACGATCGCCACCCTGAGCTTCGTGCCGCCAAGATCGACGGCGGCCATGAAGGCGCTTTGTGGAACCAGCTCGTAGGTGGTGGCGCTGCGCCCGACATGGCCCGAGGTCCGCCCGGTTTCCCGGACCCAGCCGTCCGTCTCCAGGATGCGGACCAGTTCCGACACGGTCTGCTTCGACAGCCCGGTCTGCTTGGCGATCGACGCACGCGAAATCGGACCGGAATGGATGATGGCCTGCATCGCCAGACAGAGTGACACCTGACGCGAGAAACCGTGCTGGGGGGCCTGCTCCATGACGTTCCTATTAATTCGTTCCATTGACGAACTAATGACGATCTCGCGATTCGGTCAAGCCTTTCCGTCATGCATCCCGCGGGAAACGGGCGGCCCCGCTGCCCGCCGTCCTCAGAACCGCTGGGTCAGCGACAGCCCCTGGTCGATCTTCCCGTAGTCATGGAAGGGGATGTTGGACCTTGCGTCCTTGTAGGTGATCGACAGTTCCGGCACGAACGGCCCGATCCTGAGCTTGCCATGGCGCAGCGTGATCCCGGCTGTCGTCTCCTTGTCGACGCGCGGCACGCCGAAGGCGGGATAGGGCCCGTCATAGCGGTCCTCGCTGTAGCCTACGTTGAACCCGGTGATCAGCCCGCCCTCCCAGGCCTTCTCGACCCCGAGGGTCAGGCCGAGGCTCTGGTGATCCAGATGCGCCAGCCCGGTCTTTTCCACCTCGAACGGCAGCGACGCCGACAGGGTCAGGTCCGGCGCCACGATCCAGGTCGCGGACAGGGCCCCGCTCAAGAGGGTGCCGTCGAGATAGGTCAGGTCGTCATGGTCCTGCCGCCACCAGGTGGCGCTCGCGCCAAGAACAACGTCGGGCCGCAGCCGGTATTGATAACTGCCGCCCAGCCCGATGCGGGTGCGGTAGGGGGTATCGTTCTTCCACATCCGGTCCACGACCGGCCCGAAGGTCAGCCGGTGCCGCGGCCCGACCGTCCCGAAGTCGAGCCTGAGCGCCGCCACCGTCTCGTCGGCCACCGCATCCTTGTTGTAGCGGCGCACGTCGAGGCTGCCGGACAGGGTTGCGTTCCAATCCTCCGACAGGGTCCAGCGGTTCCAGCCGGTGATCCCGAAACTCAGCCCCACCGCGCGGGTGGCGCGCGACGACGGGTCGGGCGTGAAGGGCAGGCCGCCGATGATGACCGTCTCGGCATCGGTTCCGCCATTGGCGTTGGTCGATGGCAAAAGCCCGAAGCGCGTCGAAAACCCGCGCGGCTTGCCCGCGGACTGGCTGGCGATGAACCCCTGCAGCGCGGCGCGCAGGGCCGGATCGCGGGAGGAGGCGAGCAGCGTCTCGGCATGGTAAAGCGCCCCCTGGGTCTGCCCGGTCCGGGCCAGCAGGATCGCCAGTTCCCGGCGCGCCGGTTCAAACCCAGGTTCGCGATCCAGGATCGCCCGCAGCGCCTCGGTCGCCCGGTCGATCTGCCCTTCGCGCATCAGGATCAGCGCCTCGAGGAAGGCAAGGTGCAGGCCGGCGTCGGGCCGGCCGCCGACCAGTCTGGTCAGCGCCGTGCGCGCCGCCGGGTAATTCCCGGCCCGCAGAAGGTCGAGGTGGCTTTGCGCCCCTGCCGCGCCGGTGAAAAGCCCAAGCGCGACAATGGCCGCCAGAAGCGGGGTGCGGAACATGATCAATCCTCCCAAGCAGGGACCGGCCATGGGCCGACCCGGATTTCCGGGCCATCGGCGACGCCCCGGTTCCTCCTCACCCAAGCTTTGCGGGGTCAGGCGCCCCTCGTCTGAAGTGCGCGGGCGCAGCTTGGGTTGCGCCCGCGCCGGAACCTAAAACCGGTCGGCAGTAATGTCCGGCCTCAGTTCTGGGTTCCGATGAAGTAACCGGTGCCGTTCCAGTTGCCGCTGGCGTCGGTGCCGGTCATGCTCATGGTGCCCGCGACCTGCTGGGCGGCCGGACCGTAGAAGATGCCGGCATAGGTGCCGTTGGACGAATAGCCCGGCCCCTGTCCGGCGATGAAGGCCGCATCCGGGGTCAGCGATCCCGCAAAGCCGTTCCCGGCCAGCGTCGTCGGATCCATGGAAACGGCGCCCGGCACGATGGTCGGCGTCCCGCCCGGCGGCTCGACCTCGATGTTGGTCAGGCTGCCGGCGATGGTCCCGGC
>CAZRKU010000013.1:43712-45366 GCA_964600685.1 uncultured Frigidibacter sp.
TCCTTGCCATCCACCGTCATCGTCAGTTCGCCCGAGGCGTTCTTGAACACTTTGAATGTGCCGCTCTTCAGCGTGGTGGTGCCGTTGTTCCAGTCGATTCCAAAGACCGATGTGCCGCCCGTCTGGGCGGTCAGCGTCTTGCCGTCCTGCAGAGCCTTGCCGGCGGTGCCGGCGTCGGTCGCGTAAAGACGGGTGACGGGTGGTTGGTTGGCGGGCGCAGTCCCCGACCCTCCGCAGGCTGACAAAGCGGCCAGGAACGCCAGCGCACTGGCGCGGCTGAGTTGCTGTTTCATATCTGCCTTCCCTCTGATGCCCAAGCGGGCAGTTGCGGTGCGACCGGCGAATGCGGTGCAACTGGCAATGCCGGTCAGGCCAAGGCTGCCCCCCCGACCGTCAGAGAATCGTGAATCAAATGTGAATCAGTGACGCGGCAGCGTCAAAAAATGGGCGCGGGAAGGGGGGGCAGAGCAGATCGCGCAGCCGGGGGTTGGCCAGAAGCCCGCTTCTGCGCAGCGCCGCCACCGGATAGCTGCGGTCCCCGATCATCCGGGCCAGCGAAAAATCGGTCTCGGCCCGGCCCAGCTTGTCCAGCGCCGCCGCCGCGCTCCGCCGCCGTGCCTTCAGGACCAGCGATCGGCCACCGCCTCGGTCGTCTCGCTCACGAACGACAGGATGTCGAGGTGATCGACCGGCGGCGCGCCGTTCATGCGCACGATCCGCCGCCCCGACCAGATGGCGCGGCGGTTGGTGCCCTCCTCGACCGCGAGCCTGAGACCGATCTCCCCGGCGCCCGCCGCATAGGCCTGCACCGCGACCACGATCTGCGACGGCTCGTCCGCGAGCGGCGGATGGCGATAGACCTCGGCCAGAAGCTGCTCCGAAAGGCTGCGTTCGAGACAGTCGATGAACAGGTTCTCGAACAGCCGTTCCGGCCCGTCGCGGCTGCTCCGGGCCAGAAGATAGACCCTGCGGCAGTGTGCCGGCATCGAAAGCCCGTGCGAACCCTCCGGCAGCGCACGGCCGGGGGCAGGCCGCGCCAAGGCGGCGCGTTCCTGGCGCAGCCAGGTTTCAAACTCCGGGTCGCGGACGTCGAGGCCCTCCAGAAACTCGCGCCGCCCGTCCCCCGGATCCATGACCACCTCGATCCGGGCCGGGTCGAGCGCGACCTGACTGCGCCCCACGCGCAGGATATCCGCATGCGGTCCCAGACCGCGCCGCAACTGGCTGAGCGCCTGCCTGAGGCTCGCCCCCCCCCGATCGCGGTCGCGGTCGCTCCACAGCTTGTCCTGCAGCCAGGTCCGCGCCCTTGGCCTGAGCGCGTCACAGGCCAGAAGCGCCAGCATCCCGCAGGTCTTGGCGCTTGTCGGGGTCAAGTTCCAGCCGGCCGCTGTTTCGAGGCGAAAGGCCCCGAACAGATGCAGCCTGAGCTTCCCGCCCCTGTTGGGATCAGTCAAACTGTCCAAACAACCACCCAAACCTGGCTGACCACCCAAAGCCGGCCACCGGCCGGTCTACTCTTCCCTTTCGCCCACCCTAACGTCAATTTCGCGTAAAATCCACTTCGTTGCAAAATCGATGATTGATCGGGCGACGCAAAAGGCGACCCTCTGACATACGGCAGCTTGGGGGAGGGTGAGATGGGCGTCTATGGCAG
>CAZRKU010000014.1:0-43119 GCA_964600685.1 uncultured Frigidibacter sp.
ATAAGCCACCCAAACGATGGTCAGCCACCAGTCCACATACCATTCCGGTTCGGCATATTCCTTGGATTGCGTGGCACCCAGGACATAACCGCTCGCCGCCAGCACGATCACCAGCTGATAACCCCAGAAGACGAACCAGGCGAGGTTGCCGCCCCAAAGCCGCGCAGCGCAGGTCCGCTGGACCACATAGAACGAGGTCATCAGAAGGGCGTTCCCGCCGAATGCAAAGATCACCGCCGAGGTGTGCAAGGGCCGGAGCTTGCCGAAGTTCAGATAGCCTTGCGTGGCGTCCGACAGGTTCAGCGCCGGAAAGGCCAGCTGAAACGCGATCACCACCCCTACAAGAAAGCCGACGATCCCCCAGAGCGCCGTCGCGATCGCACCCGCACGCACCACACCATCGTTATATTCGCTGACCGGCGCCGGCCGGTGGTCATCCGTCGTCCGCAGCGCCCAAACGAACGTCACTGCGGCGGCCAGCATGATGGTCAGAGCGTTCACCATATAGGCCAGATCATGTGCATAATTGGCGGCAATGGCGGCAAGAACCGCGATTGCGCCAAGCACGACCAGCTTGATGTAATCCCACATTTCAGCGTCCCTTCGTCACATTCCGTCCCGCGATCCCGGCGGAGGACGGTCCCTGTTACAGTGGCTTCTGAACCGGGTCGGATGCAACTACCTTGATCTGGGTCAACTTGCCGCGTCGCGGGCCTTGATCCCGGTCAATGTCGTTCCATTTTTCTGGAGTAGGGTGTCAGTCATGCCTTCGGGAAATGGAAGGAGATGAGCATGGCCTACAAATCGATACTGACCGTGATAACGACCCCGGCAAGTGCTGCCGTCCAGTTAAATGCGGCAATCGCCTTCGCCCGGCGCGAAGATGCGCACCTCGACGTCTTGTGCCTTGGACTGGATCGGCTTCAGACGGGCTACTACTACGTCGGGGCCGCACCGATGGCCCCGATCGTGGTGCAGGAGACGATCGATCAGGCGAATGACGACGCCCGCGCGGTCGAGGCCGCCGTGCGCACGCGGCTGGGCACGGAGGACATCCGCTGGGCAGTCGACACGGCAATCGCGCAACTCGGTTCCATCGGTGGCGAGGTCGGACGCCTTGCCCGTTTCGCCGATCTGGTCCTGGTGCCACAGCCCTACGGCAAGAATGCCGCCCCGGAACAGGAAGGTATTCTTGAAGCTGCCTTGTTTGACGGCCGTGCGCCCGCCCTGGTGATGCCGGCCAGTCGGCCCGATGCCACCTACGGCAAGCGCATCGTCATCGCCTGGAATCAAAGCGACGAAGCCATGTCGGCTATCCGCGCGGCGCTGCCGCTTCTGAAGGCCGCCGCGCTGGTGGACGTGGCGGTCGTCGCACCGCCGTCGCATGGCCCGGAGCGGTCGGACCCCGGCGGGATGCTCTCTCAGTATCTTGCGCGCCATGGCGTGCGGGCCGAAGTTTCCGTCCTGGCGCGAACCCTGCCCCGTGTGTCCGAACAGATCTGCCGCCATGTCGGCGACATCAACGCCGACATGGTCGTGATGGGGGCCTATGGTCATTCGCGCTTCCGCGAGGCGGTGCTGGGCGGCACCACGCGCGACATGTTCGAGATCGCCCCGGTGCCGGTATTCACCGCGCACTGAGCGGAACTGCGGCTCGTGCGACGCGGGCCCTGGGGCTAGTCGGGATAGGCGGCGCGACAAGCCGCGATGGCCGGCTCTGCCGCCGCCGTCAGCGCCTCGCGCCGGTCAAGAAGATTGTCGAGCACCCGTTTTTCGGCTACCGGGTCGATCGGGACTTCGCGCCGAACCGTCTGGGTTTGCGGCTCGAAACACATGGTGGTGTGCACCGGGCGCCCCTGCACGCCGGAACCCGGTGCGACGCAAGCCACCCATTGACGGGTCGTGATCGTGTCAGTCTCATAGGCATATCCGCGCGCGAGATTGCCCTGAGTGTCCGCGATCAGCCGTTCGATCTTGCGCAACTCGGTCGTCGACCGACGGAGGCACTGTTCCTGCGGTGTGCCGCAGGCGGCCAGGCCGGCCAACAGAGCGGGAACGAAAACCCAACGCACGAACATGATCGCCACCCCGAAAGACCGATACGGCGAAGATAGGTCCGCAATCCCCGTGCGCAAGTCCGAAGTGTCCCTATGGTCGGAATGGGCCGAACCTGATAGGCAATTTCCGTTCTGCGAAAGGCCCGCCATGACCGACGATTTCACCGACCGGAAAGCCCGCGCTGCGGCCTGGTTCCGGACGCTGCGCAATCAGATCGTAGCCGCATTCGAAGATGTGGAAATCACCCACAAGAGCGGACCGCTTGCCACCGGGTCAGCCGGAAGGTTCGACGTCACGCAGACCCGTCGCGGCGGCGAGGATGATGCGGGCGGCGGCCTGATGAGCGTGATGCGCGGGGGCCGGGTCTTTGAAAAGGTCGGGGTCAACGTCTCGACCGTTTATGGCACGTTGGGCGAACGCGCCCAAAGGGCGATGGCGGCGCGCGGCATTCCGGGCATGGCCGACGATCCGCGCTTCTGGGCGTCGGGAATCAGCCTCGTGGCCCACATGCAGAACCCGCATTGTCCGGCCGTGCACATGAACACCCGGATGTTCTGGACACCGCATGCCTGGTGGTTCGGCGGCGGGGCCGACCTGAACCCATGCCTGGAATACGCGGAGGACACGGCGCACTTTCACGCCACGCTGAAATCAGCCTGCGATCCGCATGGCGCGGACCTTTACCCGCGCTACAGGGCCTGGGCGGACGACTATTTCTTTGTTCCACACCGGGGGCGGGCGCGCGGTGTCGGCGGCATTTTCTACGACGACCGGAACAGTGGCGACTGGGAGGCCGACTTCGCGCTGACCCAAGACGTTGGCCGGGCTTTCCTGCCGGCGTTCCTGCCCCTGATCGAACGTCGGCGCGCGACAGACTGGACCGAGGCCGACAAGGAAACCCAGTTGATCCATCGCGGCCTCTATGCCGAATACAACCTCGTCTATGACCGCGGCACGAAGTTCGGGCTGGAAAGCGGCCATGATCCGAATGCCGTCCTGATGAGCCTGCCGCCGCTGGCCAAATGGGTCTGAGGCGGAATGGATCTTTTCACGATATCTGGCGCTGGCCTATGTCGCCGTCGCCACCACCATCCATGCCGCGATCGTCACGGCAGCGGGGGGGCTCGATATTGGCTGGATGATCCGGCCCGCGAACGCGGGCTCAGGCGGACTTTGTCGCTGACGCTGGCGCTCGTCGCGCTCTGGTTTGCCTGGAAAACCCGGACCTAACCGCGCACCACCCCTATCATCCGGGCCACATGGTCGGGATTGGCATCGGGCGTGATTCCGTGGCCGAGGTTGAAGATATGCGGCCCTTTGCCGAAGGCCGCGACGATGCGGCGGATCTCCGCGTCCATCGCAGCGCCCCCCGTGACCATGTGGTGAGGGGCCAGATTGCCCTGCACGCACCCATCGGCCTGCACCTGTGCCGCCGCCCATTCCGCCGACACCGAATTGTCGAGCGCCACGCAATCCGCACCGGTCGCGCGGGCAAATCCCACATAACCCTGCCCCGCCTCGCGCGGAAAAGCGATGACCGGCAGGCCAGGGTGGCGCGTCTTCAAGGCGGAAATGATACGTTCCGTGGGTCGCACCGCAAAGTCGGTGAAGTCCTGCCCCTTGAGCGACCCCGCCCAACTGTCGAAAAGTTTTACCACCTCGACCCCGGCCTGCACCTGCATCGACAGATATTCGACCGTCGCATCGCCGATCAGGTCGATCAGCTTGCCAAACAGCACCCGGTCGGCAGCCTTCAGCGCATGCGCAGGCGCCTGATCCGGGGTTCCGCGCCCGGCGATCATGTAGGTGGCGACCGTCCAGGGCGCGCCGGCAAAGCCGATCAGCGTCGTCTCTGCCGGCAGTTCGTGCGCCAGGATGCGCACGGTCTCATAGACCGGCGACAAGGTGTCATGGATGTCCCCCACCGACCGCAGCGCCGCAAAATCCGCAGCGCCTGTCACTGTGGACAGGCGCGGACCTTCGCCGGTCTCGAACCAGAGCTTCGCCCCGAGCGCCTGGCAGATCAGAAGGATGTCGGCAAACAGGATCGCCGCATCGAACCCATAGCGGCGGATCGGCTGCAAGGTGACCTCGGCCGCCAGGTCCGGCGTATAACACAGCGACAGGAAGTCCCCGGCCTGCGCCCGCGTCGCCCGATATTCCGGCAGGTAGCGCCCGGCCTGCCGCATCATCCAGATCGGCGGCGTGGGCAGGCGCTCTCCGGCCAGGGCGCGCAGGATCGTCTTGGTCATCGGTCTTCTCCTTCGACCCGCCCCTTCAAGGTCGCCTGCGACGCGATGTCAAGCGTCGCGCCCCCTTGCCCCCATTGCGCGGCCTCATGTCGCGGGCTATGTCCGGCCCATGCAGATGCCCTCGCCCCAATCGCCCCTGAAGATCGGCACGCGCGGCTCGCCGCTCGCGCTCGCGCAGGCGCATGAGACGCGCGACCGGCTGAGGGCCGCCTTCGCCCTGCCGGAAAACGCCTTCGCGATCATCGCGATCAAGACCACCGGCGATCGGGTGCAGGACCGTTCCCTGAGGGAGATCGGCGGCAAGGGCCTGTTCACCCGCGAGATCGAGGAGGCGCTTCTGGACGGGTCCATCGACATCGCCGTCCATTCGATGAAGGACATGCCGAGCCTCCAGCCCGCCGGACTGATGCTGGACTGTTACCTGCCGCGCGAGGATGTGCGCGATGCCTTCGTCTCCTCCGGCGTGGCGCGGCTTGCCGATCTGCCGCAGGGCGCGACCGTCGGCTCCTCAAGCCTGCGTCGGCGCGCGCAACTTGCCCATCGGCGGCCCGACCTGAAACTGGTGGAGTTTCGCGGCAACGTGCAGACCCGCCTGCGCAAGCTTGACGAAGGGGTCGCCCTCGCAACCCTTCTGGCGATGGCCGGGCTGAACCGGCTGGGCATGGCCCATGTCGCCCGATCCGCCATCGCCGCAGAGGAGATGTTGCCCGCCGTCGCACAGGGCGCCATCGGTATCGAGCGGCGCTTGGGCGATGCGAAGGCCGAGCGGCTTCTGGCTGCGATCCACGACCGTCCGACGGGCGAGCGGCTGGCAGCGGAACGCGCCTTCCTCGCCACGCTCGACGGCTCCTGCGAAACCCCCATCGCCGGTCTTGCCATGCATGAGGGCGCAGGGCTGTGGCTGCGCGGCGAGATCCTGCGCCCCGACGGGTCGGAGGTGATCCGGGGTCAGCGTCGGGTTTCGGTCGCCGACGCGGCGGAGGCAGGCCGTGATCTGGCCCGCGAACTGCTCGCGCAGGCACCAGCCGGTTTCTTCGACTGGCGCTGAGGGGCGCTGCACGCAGCGCCCCCGGAGTATGTCGACAGGGAAGAAACGACGACCTTTTTCTGCCTGCTTTCTTCTTTGCAAAAATACTCCCCGCCCGGAGGGACGGACGGCCCCTGAGGGCCTCGATGGCCCGCAAGGGACGACCTCGTCAGTCTGGCAGAACCTTCCCGGGGTTGAGAATGCCCGCCGGATCGAGCGCCGCCTTCACCGCCCGCATCATGTCGAGCGCCACGGGGTCTTTCCGCCGCGCCATCGAGTTCTTCTTGGACAGGCCGATGCCATGTTCGGCGGAGAAGCTGCCACCAAGGTCGGCGACGATATCCTCGACCCCCGCGATGATCCGGTCCTTCAGTGCGTGATCGTCCGATGTGGCAATCACGGAGTAGTGCAGATTGCCGTCGCCCAGATGCGCGACCGTCACAGTCCCCGCGCCGGGATCGACCTCTGCCAGCCGACGAAGGGCCAGGTCGAGGAATGTTCCGACCTGATCGAGCGGCACGGAGATGTCCGTGTCCACCGTCGGTCCCGCCCCCATCATGATCTCGGCCGCCGCTTCGCGCCGCGCCCAGATGGCGGCGCGCTGCGCCTCGGATTGCGCCAGATAGGCGTCGGTGATCCGCCCTTCTTCCATCAATGCTGCAAGGGCGTCTTCCAGAAGGCGGGCGAGCGGCACTTGCCCCTCCGCATCCGGCAAAGCATCGCGCGGCGCGCTGGCGCCGAGTTCGAGGAGGATCGTGACATCATGGGCGACAGGAAACGGCAGGCCCAGATCGGGTCGCACCCGCACAAGCCGCTCCTGATAGGTGCGGGGCATGAATTCGAACGCCTCCACCAGACCGCCTGTCGCCTCCTGCAACCGGTTCAGAAGCGCAAGCGCCGAGTCGAGGTCAGGGACGGCCAGCATGGCCGTGGCATGGGCCTGCGCCGCCGGCACCAGCTTCATCACTGCCGCGGTGATCACCCCCAGCGTGCCTTCGGCCCCGATGAAGAGCTGCTTGAGATCATAGCCTGAATTGTCCTTGTGCAGTTCACTCATCAGGTTCATCACCCGCCCGTCGGCCAGCACAACCTCAAGCCCGAGACAGAGGGCGCGGGTGGAACCATAGCGCAGCACGTTGGACCCGCCCGCATTGGTCGAGAGAACTCCGCCGATCATGGCCGAGCCGCGCGCGCCGAACCAGAGCGGGAAGTAAAGCCCCTCCGCCGCCGCCGCGTCGTGTAGCCGCGACAGGATCACACCCGCCTCGACGATGGCCAGACGCGCCGAACGTTTGACGGCGCGGATGCGGTTCAAGCGTTCGACCGACAGCATCAGCCTGCCCTCGGCCTCGCCCGCGCCGGTGAGGCCGGTGCGCCCCGCGATCGGCACGACCGCCAGCCGTTCGGCATGGGCAAGCGCCATGACCGCCGCGACCTCGGCCGTCGATCCGGGGCGGACCACCGCCATCGGCTGCCACGTATGGTCCCCCATCCAGTCGCGCCCATAGGGGGCGCAGTCCTTCCCGGTCAACAGATTGGCGGGACCGACGATGGCGGCAAGGCGTTCCAGTATGGGCATGGGTAATTCTCCTGACATGGCGCAAGTCAACATTTCCTGACGCGATCTGACCAGAGCCTTTCGCCGTGCCGCGCGAGGATCGCGCTGAACGAGGAGGCCCGCATGACCCAGTCGAACGATCCGCTTCTGCAACCCTACCGGCTGAAGCACCTGACGCTGAAGAACCGGATCATGACGACGAGCCATGAACCCGCCTATCCCGAAGACGGGATGCCCAAGGACCGCTATCGGCTTTATCATCTGGAACGCGCCAAGGCCGGCGTTGCCCTGACGATGACGGCGGGGTCGGCCGCCGTGTCGAAAGACAGCCCCCCGGTCTTCAACAATATCCTCGCCTACAAGGACGAGGTCGTGGGCTGGATGAAGCGGCTGACCGATGACTGCCACGAGCAGGGCTGCGCGGTCATGATCCAGTTGACGCATCTTGGCCGTCGCACCCGCTGGGACAAGGGCGACTGGCTGCCGGTCGTCGCCGCCGGACCGGACCGCGAACCCTCCCACCGCGCCTTCCCGAAGGTGATCGAGGATTGGGACATCGAACGCATCATCCGGGACTATGCCGATGCGGCCGAGCGGATGAAGGAAGCGGGCCTCGATGGGGTGGAGTTCGAATGTTACGGGCATCTGATGGATCAGTTCATGTCGCCCCTGACCAACGCCCTGCCCGCGCCCTATGGCGGCAGTCTGGAGAACCGGGCCCGGTTCGCGATGGAGGTTCTCGCGGCCTGCCGCAAACGGGTCGGCGACCGGTTCCTGCTTGGGGTGCGTTATACGGCGGACGAAGCGCATCTGGGCGGCATCAGCGCGGATGAGGGTATCGCGATTGCGAAGCTCTTCAAGGCATCGAACCTTGTGGATTTCGTCAACATCATCCGTGGCCGCATCCATACCGACGCGGCGATGACCGACGTGATTCCGATCCACGGCATGAAATCGGCCCCGCACCTCGATTTCGCGGGGCGCATCCGGGCCGAAGTCGGCCTGCCCACCTTCCATGCTGCGCGCATCCCCGATGTGGCGACGGCCCGCCATGCGGTCGCTTCCGGCAAGCTCGACATGGTGGGCATGACGCGGGCGCATATGGCCGATCCCCATATCGTGCGCAAGATCGAGGAAGGGCGTGAGGAGGACATCCGCCCCTGCGTCGGCGCGACTTATTGCCTTGACCGGATCTATCAGGGCGGCATGGCGCTTTGCATCCACAACCCCGCGACCGGCCGGGAAGCGGAAATGCCCCATACAATTGCCCGTGCGCCGGTGAGCAAACGCGTGGTCGTGGTCGGTGCCGGACCAGCCGGGCTGGAGGCGGCCCGCGTCGCGGCCGAACGCGGCCATCGGGTGACGGTGTTCGAGGCCGCCGACAGACCGGGCGGGCAGGTTCTGCTGACCGCCCAGTCGCCCCGGCGGCGCGAGCTGATCGGGATCATCGACTGGCGCATGGCGCAATGCGCCGCCCGCGAGGTGGAGTTCCGGTTCAACGCATGGGCCGAGGCCGCCGATGTGCTGGCCGAAAAGCCCGACATGGTGATCGTCGCGACGGGCGGCCTGCCCACGCCCGATGTGATCGAGGGTGGCAATGACCTGACCGTCAGCGCCTGGGATATCCTGTCGGGCGATGTGAAACCGGGATCGAACGTCCTTCTTTACGACGATGCGGGCGATCATGCCGCGATGCAGGCGGCCCAACTGATCGCGGAATCCGGGGCTGCGGTCGAAGTCATGACCCCCGACCGGACCTTCGCGCCCGAAGTGATGGCGATGAACCTGGTGCCCTACATGCGTGCCATGCAGGACAAGAAAGTGACGTTCACCGTCACCTACCGGCTGACCTCGGTCGAACGGGTTGGCAACCGGCTGAAGGCGACGGTCGGGTCGGATTACATGCCGCTCGCCAAGGAGGCGCTTTACGATCAGGTCGTGGTCAACCACGGCACCCAACCGCTCGCCGATCTCTATTTCGACCTGAAGCCGCAGTCGCGCAATCTGGGCGCCGTGGACTATGACGCTTTGACCGGTTCGGGCGATCTGTTTCCGTCGCGCAACCCGGCCGGGTCGTTCATCCTGTACCGGATCGGCGATGCCGTCGCGTCGCGCAACATTCATGCGGCGGTCTACGACGCGCTCAGGTTCGGCATCCGCTGGTAGGCACGCATCGAATGCCGAGCGGCCGCTCGGCCGCGATCAATCCGGCCACAGGGCGTTGAGCCGGTTGGTGTCGATCGCGCGCACGACAAGGCCTTCGGGCTTGACCGTCGCGACGGGCTCTGTTGCAACCGAGCCGAAGGCCCGCGCACGTCTGGCCGAATGGGCCACCGTCCTGCGCGAACTGGAGCTTTACTGATTGGCTGCGGTGGTGCTTCTGTAAGAAAAATTTCTTTCAGGGGCTTTTCAGAAGTTTAATTTCAGACCAATCATTCGGGGTCTGCCGCCATTCGACTGCGCGACGGGCACTGGGGGGACGGGGATGCGGGAGACCACGGGCGATATCTTGGAGCGCGCGGCGCGGCTTGGCTGCTGGACCGCGCCGGGCACACCTGAACTTCTGGGCGGCGGCAAGACCAACCACAATGTGCTGATCACCGACGCGGGGCGCAAGTATGTCGTGCGGTTCGGGCAGGATATTCCCGAACATGGCATCCTGCGCTGGAACGAACTGGCGGTCAGCCGGGCCGCTCATGCCGCGGGACTGGGTCCGGCGGTGGTTCATGCCGAACCGGGGGTTCTGGTCATGGACTATGTCGAGGCCGAACCGATCGGCCCCGACGACATGGCCCGCCCCGGCGCGGTCGAGACGCTGGCGCAGCTTCTCCGCCGCGTCCATCTGGACGTGCCGCGGCATCTGAGCGGGCCGGTTCTTTGTTTCTGGGTCTTCCACATCGTCCGCGACTATGTGCGGTTCCTGACCGTGCACGGATCGCCACACCTGCCGCTTCTGCCAACCTTTCTGGCTGACGCGGAAAGGTTGGAAGGGATGATCGGCCCGACACCGGTGGTGCTCGGTCACAATGATCTTCTGCCCGGCAACATCCTGATCGGCGCGGGGCGGCTCTGGCTGATCGACTGGGAATATGCCGGTTTCGGCAGCCCGCTGTTCGATCTGGGCGGGCTCGCCAGCAACAACGGCTTCAACCCCGAACAGGAACGTGCGCTGCTGGCGGCCTATGATGGCGTCGCGCCGGATGCGGCCCGCTGGCGGCAGTATGCGGCGATGAAATGCGCCTCGCTTCTGCGCGAGACGCTGTGGAGCATGGTATCGGAACTGACTTCGGCCATCGACTTTGACTATGCGGAATATACCGCCAGCAATCTGGCCGCCTATCGCGCGGCCCGGACAGAGCTTCAATCCCTGTGAGGACCGAATGAAAGACCTCCCCTCCTCTTCCAAAGTCGTGATCATCGGCGGCGGCATCGTCGGCTGTTCGACCGCCTACCATCTGGCCCGCATGGGGGTGGAGGTGACGCTGCTGGAACGCAAGAAGCTGACATCGGGCACCACCTTCCACGCCGCGGGCCTGGTCGGACAGTTGCGCACCAGCGCGAATGTGACCCAGTTGCTGGGTTATTCGGTCGATCTCTACAAACGGCTGGAGGCGGAGACGGGGCAGGCGACGGGCTGGAAGATGAACGGCGGGATGCGGCTCGCCTGCAATCGGGAACGCTGGACCGAGGTGAAGCGCCAGGCGACGACCGCCCATTCCTTCGGCCTCGACATGCAGCTTCTGACCCCGAAGGAGGCGCAGGATCTGTGGCCGCTGATGGATATAGGCGATGTGGTCGGCGCGGCGTTCCTGCCGACCGACGGGCAGGCGAACCCTTCCGACATCACGCTCAGCCTCGCCAAGGGTGCGCGGATGGCCGGGGCGCAAATCTTCGAGGACACGAAGGTTCTCTCGATCGACATTCAGGACGGCGTGATCAAGGGCGTGATCACCGCCGCGGGCCGGATCGACTGCGAGAGGGTGGTGGTCTGCGCGGGCATGTGGACGCGGCCCTTCTGCGCGGCGCACGGGGTGAACGTGCCGCTGGTGCCGGTCGAGCATCAGTATCTGGTGACCGAACGGATCGAGGGCGTGATCCCGACCCTGCCCACGCTGCGCGACCCCGACCGCCTGACCTACTGGAAGGAGGAGGTCGGAGGGCTGGTGATGGGGGGCTATGAGCCGAACCCGAAACTCTGGCGCGACGGATCATTGCCGGAAGGCTTCCACTATACGCTTCTGGACAATGACTTCGACCATTTCACGCCGATCATGGAACTGGCGCTTGGCCGGGTGCCGGCGCTGGAAAAGGCCGGGGTCAAGCAGATGATCAATGGCCCCGAAAGTTTCACGCCGGACGGGATGTTCATTCTGGGCGAAGCCCCCGAACAGCCGAACCTGTTCGTGGGCGCGGGCTTCAACGCCTTCGGCATCGCCTCGGGCGGCGGGGCGGGCATGTGCCTTGCGGAATGGGTCGCGAAGGGCGAAGCGCCCTTCGACCTCTGGCCCGCCGATATCCGCCGGTTCGGGCGGCCGCATTTCGACACGGACTGGATCCGCAAACGGACCTATGAAGCCTACGGCAAGCATTACTCAATGGCCTGGCCGTCCGAGGAACATCACTCCGGCCGCCCCTGCCGCCGCTCGCCGCTCTACGAGACGCTGAAGGCCGATGGGGCTGTTTTCGGCGAAAAGCTGGGTTGGGAACGCCCGAACTGGTTCGCCGCGCCCGGTGAAGTGGCGCAGGATGTCTACACCTATGAACGGCCGAACTGGCATGCCGCCGTCGGGCGCGAACATCGCGCCTGCCGCGAGGCCGCAGTGCTGATCGACCAGACCTCCTTCGCCAAATTCGCGCTGAAGGGGCCGGATGCGGAGGCCGCGCTGTCCTGGATCGCGGCGAATGATGTGGCCAGGCCGGCGGGCAGCCTGATCTATACCCAGATGCTGAACGACCGGGGCGGGATCGAGGCGGATGTGACGGCCGTGCGTCGGGCGCGGGACGAATATTACATCGTCACCGGCACCGGCTTTGCCACGCATGATTTCAACTGGATTGCCCGGAACATCCCGACGGGGATGAATGCGCAGCTTTTCGACATGACCTCGGCCCATGCGGTTCTGTCGCTGATGGGGCCGAGGTCCCGCGCGATCCTTGCCGCCGTCACAAGGGCGGACCTGTCGAATGCGGCCTTCCCGTTCGGCACGGCGCAGACGATCGGCATTGCCGGCTGTCCGGTGCTGGCGCTGCGCGTCACCTATGTCGGCGAACTGGGGTGGGAACTGCATTTCCCGGTGGAATGTGCCGCCGCCGTCTATACGGCACTGCATGAGGCCGGTGCGGCGCACGGGCTGCGCAACGCAGGCTACCGCGCGATCGAAACCCTGCGGCTGGAGAAGGGTTATCGCGCCTGGGCGTCCGATATCGGCCCCGATCATACGCCGGACGAAGCAGGTCTTGGCTGGGCGGTGAAGATGAAGAAGGAGGTTCCCTTCAAGGGACGGGAAGCGGTTGCGGCGCAACGGAAAGGCGGCGTCCGAAAGATGTTGGCAACCTTTACCACACCCCCCGACGCGATCCTTTACGGCCGCGAAACGATCTATCGCGACGGAAGGCGCGTCGGCTGGCTGTCCTCGGGCGGGTTCGGGCATACGATCGGCAAGTCGATCGGCATGGGCTATGTCCGCAATCCCGACGGGGCGACGGCCGATCATGTCCTTTCCGGCCACTACGAACTGGAGGTCGCGACGGCGCGGGTGGCCTGCGACGTGACGTTGGCACCGCTCTGGGATCCGCAGATGGAGCGCATCAAGGCGTAGATCCGGTCCGCCCGACCGCGGGCGCGGATCCCTGGTCAGTGGCGCATGGGATCGGCCGGATAGACCCCCAGAAGCGTCATGGACGAGGTGAAATAACGCAACTCTTCCAGCGCCCGCTGGACATTGGCGTCGTCGGGATGACCCTCGATGTCGGAATAGAACTGGGTGGCCGAAAAGATCCCGTCCACCATGTAGCTTTCCAGCTTCGTCATGTTGACGCCATTGGTCGCAAACCCGCCCATCGCCTTGTAAAGCGCGGCCGGGATGTTGCGGACGCGGAACACGAAACTGGTCATCATGCCATGCTGGCCGCGCCGCTTCAGATCGGGCTCGCGCGACATGACGAGAAAGCGGGTCGTGTTGTTCGACTTGTCCTCGATATGGCGGGCCAGCACGTCCAGCCCATAGATCTCGCCCGCAAGTTCCGAGGCGAGCGCTGCAAGCTTCGGATCGCCCATCTGCGCCACATGGCGGGCCGACCCCGCCGTGTCCGCCCCGGTGACCGGCTTCAGCCCGTTCTGGCGCAGGAAGCCCCGGCATTGGCCCAGAAGCACGGTGTGGCTCATCGCGCCTTCGATTTCGTCCATTCTGGTTCCGGGAACGGCAAGCAGGTTGATATGAACCCGCACGAAAGCCTCGTCGACGATATGCAGGCCGCTGTCGGGCAGAAGATGGTGAATGTCGGCCACCCGGCCATAGGTGGAGTTTTCGACCGGCAGCATGGCCAGATCGACATCGCCGCGCCGACACATCTCGATCACGTCCTCGAAGGTCGCGCAGGGCACTGCCTCGAAGCCGGGCCGCGACTGGCGGCAGGCCTGATGAGAATAGGCCCCGGGTTCCCCCTGAAAGGCGATGCGACCGGACATTTCACTTCTCCGCTGGGCAACCGGCCCGAAAAAGGGCAATACGTGGCGCTAACTATACCTTGATCCCTGCCGGGGGAAGCGGATAGATACGCCGAAAACCTATGCCATAACCGGGGCGCGACATGTTCGACACGATGACAGTAACGAAGGCTGGCGGCGCGCTGTGCGGTGCCTTCCTGATCTTCCTTCTGGGCAAATGGGCGGCAGATGTGCTTTACGACACCGAACCCGCCGCGCTTGGCGGAGAAGAGGTCGCGCAGGCCTATTCGATCGACACCGGTGCCGCCGAGGGCGGCGCGACCGTCGAGGAAGGCCCGGATTTCGCAACGATCTTTGCGGCAGCCGACCCGGCCGCCGGCGAAAAGGTGTTCGGCAAATGCAAGGCCTGCCACAAGCTGAACGGCACCAACAGCACTGGTCCGTATCTGGACGGCGTTGTGGGCCGCGCCATCGCTTCGGCCGGGGGCTTCGGCTATTCCGACGCGCTCATGGGTCTTGGCGGCAACTGGGAACCTGAGCGCCTGAACGAGTTTCTGACCAGCCCGAAAGCCTATGCCGCAGGAACGAAAATGTCCTTCGCCGGCCTGCCCAAGGCGGAAGACCGCGCCAACCTGATCGCCTATCTTCAGTCGCTGGGCGGCTGAAACAGACACCGGACTGAACGAAAAGGCCGCCCGCAGGGTGGCCTTTTCGTTCGCTCACGTATTCGCAACTTGTCTCGGAACGGCACGGCAGACTAGCTTTACCCGGACCGGCACGACATGCCGCGCAAGGGAGACGGATTCATGTGGGCAACGGCGGGAACGATACGAGGCGGCGACCGGCCGGTGAAGGCACTGAACCGGCTCGCCCCGTTGATCATGGCCGCACTTTCCGGGTTGGTCAGCGCGCCCGCCCTTTTCGCGCAGGAGGCGACGGTCACATCGCACGCCGTCACGACCTTTGATGATCCGCCCAAGTACCCCGCCGATTTCACCAATCTGGACTACGTGAACCCGGACGCGCCCAAGGGGGGAGAGATTTCAAGCTGGTCGCCGGGTTCGTTCGACAGTTTCAACCCCTTCTCGGTGAACGGGTTGGCTGCCGTCGGGTCCACCATCGGCCTTGAAAGCCTGATGACCGCAACGGCGGACGAAGTCGGCGCGCTTTACTGTCTGCTGTGCGAAAGCATCGAATATCCGAAGGACAAGTCCTGGGTCATCTTCACCCTGCACGACGGTATCCGGTTTTCCGACGGGACGCCGCTCACCGCCGATGACGTGGCTTTCTCGCACGGGCTGTTCGCGAGCCAGGGGCTTCCGTCCTATCAGGAGCTGGCCAGACAGATGGTCGCCTCGGTCGAGGTGCTGGATGCCCGACGCGTAAAGTTCAGCTTCGTCCCCACTTCGGCGGCGCGCGAACGGATACAGTTCGTTGGCGGGCTTTCGGTCCTGTCCAGGGCGCAGGTTGAAAAGTCGGGAATGCGGCTCGATGAATCCCGGCTGGAACCCTGGCTCGGCTCCGGCCCCTACCGGCTGGAAAGTTTCGATCCCGGCAAGCAGGTGATCTACAGCCGCAACCCCGACTATTGGGGCAAGGATCTGCCCATCATGCGCGGACGGGCCAATTTCGATACGATCCGCTATGAATATTTCGCGGATTCGACCGCCGCGTTCGAAGGGTTCAAGGCCGGGGAATATACGTTCCGCAACGAAAACTCGTCCCGGCTGTGGGCGACGTCCTACGACTTCCCCGCCTTGCAGAATGGCTGGGTCGTCAAGGCGGAACTGCCGGATGGATCCGTCGGCACGGGCCAGTCCTTTGTCTTCAACATGCGCAAGGAGAAGTTCAAGGATCGTCGCGTGCGCGAGGCGATCGGGCTGATGTTCAATTTCGAATGGGCGAACGAGACGCTGTTCTACGGTCTTTATGCGCGCACGACATCCTTCTGGGACAACAGTGCCCTTGCGGCGACCGGTGCGCCGACCCCTGAGGAGCTGGATATCCTGAGGTCGATCAAGGCACCACTGCCCGAAGGCGTGCTTGAAGCCGATGCGGTGCTTCCCCCGGTCTCCGGCGAAAAACAGCTTGACCGCAAGAACCTGCGCAAGGCTTCGCAGCTTCTGGACGACGCCGGCTGGCTGGTGGGCGATGACGGGATGCGCCGCAACGACAAGGGCGAACTCCTGACCATCGGCATTCTGGAGTTTGAACCGACCTTCGACCGGATCGTGAACCCCTATGTCGAAAACCTGCGTGCACTTGGGGTCGATGCAAAGCTCGACCGCGTGGATACGGCGCAGTATGTCGACCGGGTGCGGGGTTACGACTTCGACATGGTGAACACCAGCTTTTCCGGCTCGCTCGAACCGGGACTGGAGCTTGAGCAGGACTTCGGGACCAAGGGCACGACCGACAGCAAGAACGCGATGGCGCTCTCTGATCCGGCGATCGACGAGCTGGTCGAGCGCGTCATCAATTCGAAAAACCGCGATGATCTGAGGACCAACGTCCGGGTTCTGGACCGGGTGCTGCGCGCCTATCTCTTCTGGGTGCCGCAGTGGTACAAGAACATGCATACCGTCGCTTATTACGACCTGTATGATCACCCGGAAACCTTGCCACCGTTTGCCCGTGGCGAGATGGACTTCTGGTGGTATAACGCCGAGAAGGCCGAGGCGCTGCGTGCGGCGGGGGCCATCAAGTAAGAGCACCGGACAACGGGGCAGTTGGGGAAAAGGGCAGCAGACCGCTTATGGGCGCTTACATCCTGCGCAGGCTACTTCTGACGATTCCGACGCTGATCGGGATCATGCTGATCAATTTCACCCTGACCCAGTTCGTTCCCGGCGGCCCGGTGGAGGCGATGATCGCCAAGATCGAAGGCCAGAGCGACGCGCTTCAGTCGATCACCGGCACGGGCGGCGACGCGGGCGGGGGCGATGATGCGGCGGGCGAAAGCGAATATGCCGGCGCGCGCGGCCTGTCGCCCGAATTCATCGCGAAGCTCGAAAAGCAGTTCGGCTTCGACCGGCCTCCGCCTGAGCGTTTCCTGAAGATGATGTGGGATTATGTGCGGTTCGATTTCGGCGAAAGTTACTTCCGGTCGATTTCTGTGGTCGACCTCGTCATCGAAAAGCTGCCGGTGTCGATCACGCTTGGCCTCTGGTCGACGCTGATTGCCTACATCGTGTCGATCCCGCTGGGAATCCGCAAGGCAGTGCGCGACGGGACAGGTTTCGACACATGGACCTCGGGCGTCATCATCGTGGCCTATGCGATACCGGGCTTCCTGTTCGCGGTCATGCTGATCGTCCTGTTCGCGGGCGGCAGCTACTGGAAGATCTTCCCCCTGCGCGGGCTGACCTCGGACGGGTGGGAGGATCTGAGTCTGATCGGCAAGGTGATCGACTACTTCTGGCACATCGCGTTGCCGGTCCTCGCCACCACCATCGCGAGTTTCGCGACGCTGACCCTTCTGACCAAGAACAGCTTTCTGGACGAGATCGGCAAGCAATATGTGATGACCGCCCGCGCCAAGGGCCTGAGCGAAAGCCGCGTGCTTTACGGCCATGTATTCCGCAATGCGATGCTGATCGTGATCGCAGGCTTTCCCGGCCTTCTTCTGTCCGTTCTCTTTGGCGGCGGCCTGCTGATCGAGGTCATCTTCTCGCTCGACGGGCTTGGGCGGATGGGGTTCGAGGCGGCCGTGCAGCGCGACTATCCGATCGTGTTCGGCACGCTTTATACCTTCGGCCTGATGGGGCTGGTGGTCGGCATTGTGTCCGACCTCATGTATGTTCTTGTCGATCCGCGCATCGACTTTGAAAAGCGCGAGGGATGATGGCGCTCTCCCCGCTCAATCAGCGCCGCTGGCGCAATTTCAAGGCGAACCGCCGGGCCTTCTGGTCGCTGTGGGTCTTCCTGATCGCCTTCGGTCTTTCCCTTTTTGCCGAACTCCTGGCCAACGACAAGCCGATCCTTGCCCGCTATCGCGGCGAGTGGTTTGCGCCGGTCTATCGCTTCTACCCCGAAACCGCGTTCGGCGGCGATTTCAAGACCGAGGCCAACTACAAGGACGAGGGCGTGCAGTGCCTGATCGTTACCGGCGGTCTGGCCGATTGCTGGGATGATCCGGCGGGCGTGATGGCGGATGCGGCCGATGGCGACTATCAGGGCGAAAAGGTGGAAACCGGCCGGATCCTCTGGCCGCCGATTCCCTACAGCTACCGCACGATCAACAATGTGGGTGCGGCACCGTCCGCGCCGGACGCCAGACACTGGCTGGGCACCGACGACACCGCACGCGATGTTCTGGCGCGGATCATCTATGGTTTCCGCCTGTCGATCCTCTACGCGCTTCTGGTCACGGCAGGCGCGAGCCTCGTGGGGATCATCGCCGGTGCGGTGCAGGGCTATTTCGGCGGGCGCACCGACCTGATCTTCCAGCGGATCATCGAGATCTGGGGCGGCACGCCCACGCTGTACGTGATCATCATCCTGTTTGCGATCCTGGGGCGGAGTTTCTGGCTTCTGGTCGGCATATCCATCCTGTTCGGCTGGCCCGCGCTGGTGGGTGTCGTGCGGGCCGAATTTCTCAGGGCGCGGAACTTCGAATATGTGCGCGCGGCGCGGGCGCTCGGCGTGTCGGACCGGGTCATCATGTTCCGCCACATCCTGCCCAATGCGATGGTGGCGACTCTGACGCTTCTGCCCTTCATCGTGACAGGCGCGATCGGCAGTCTTGCCGCACTCGACCTTCTGGGGTTCGGCCTGCCGTCGAACCTGCCGTCGCTGGGCGAACTCACGCAGCAGGCCAAGCAGAACCTTCAGGCCCCCTGGCTGGCCTTTTCCGCCTTCTTCACCTTCGCCCTCATGCTGGCGCTTCTGGTCTTCATCTTCGAAGGCGTGCGCGATGCGTTCGACCCCAGGAAGACCTTTGAATGAGTGACGTCCTGAAGGTCGAAAACCTGCGTGTCAGCTTCCGCCAGGACGGACGCATCATTCCGGCGGTCACGGGGGTGAACTTTTCCGTCGCCAAGGGCGAAACGCTGGCCATCGTCGGCGAAAGCGGATCAGGCAAGTCGGTCACGGCGCTGTCGACGGTGGGACTGCTGGGCCGCAACGCCATGGTCGAAGGATCGGCGCGTTACGCTGGGCGCGAACTGATCGGCGCGGACGAGCCGACCCTGCGCAAGGTGCGCGGCAATGACATCAGCTTCATCTTCCAGGAGCCGATGACATCGCTGAACCCGTTGCATACGATCGAACGGCAACTGGCCGAAAGCCTGGCGCTGCACCAGGGTCTGGCAGGGGGTGCGGCGCAGGCCCGCATCATCGAACTGTTGCAGAAAGTCGGCATCCGCGATCCTGAAAGCCGTCTGGGCGCCTATCCCCATCAGCTTTCGGGCGGGCAACGGCAGCGGGTGATGATCGCAATGGCGCTGGCCAACGGGCCGGAACTCCTCATCGCGGACGAGCCGACGACCGCTCTCGATGTGACGATCCAGGCGCAGATCCTCGATCTTCTGGCCGACCTGAAGCGGCGCGAAGGTCTGTCGCTGATCTTCATCAGTCACGATCTGGGCATCGTGCGGCGCATCGCCGACCGGGTCTGCGTGATGCAGGGCGGCGAGATTGTCGAACAGGGTCCGGTTGCCGAACTGTTCGCCAACCCCCGCCACCCCTACACGCAGAAGCTGCTTGCCGCGGAACCGAAGGGCAGTCCTGATCCGGTATCCGCAGACGCGCCGGAACTTGTGCGCACCGAAAACCTGCGCATCTGGTTTCCGATCCAGAAAGGGTTCCTGAAGCGTACCGTGGGCCATGTGAAGGCCGTCAATGACGCGTCCGTCGCCGTCCGCGCCGGCGAGACGCTGGGCATCGTCGGCGAAAGCGGCTCTGGCAAGACCACCCTGGCGCTGGCGATCCTGCGGCTGACCCCGTCGACCGGCCGCATCGTCTTCATGGGGCAGGACATTTCCCGCGCAGGCGAACGGACAGGCAAACGCGCGCTGCGCGCCTTGCGCCGCCATCTGCAGATCGTCTTTCAGGATCCTTACGGCAGCCTTTCCCCGCGAATGACCATCGAGGAAATCATCGGTGAAGGGCTGACGGTCCACGCCGTCGATCCCGACCGGCCGCGTCGCGACCTGGTGGCCGAGATCATGGCGGAGGTTGGCCTCGACCCTGCCGCCATGGGCCGTTATCCGCACGAATTTTCCGGCGGCCAGCGCCAACGCATCGCCATCGCGCGGGCGATGATCCTCCGGCCGAAGGTCGTGGTGCTGGACGAGCCGACCAGCGCGCTTGACATGACGGTGCAGGTGCAGATCGTCGACCTTCTGCGTGACCTCCAGCAGCGGCACGGGCTGGCCTACCTGTTCATCAGCCACGACCTGCGGGTGGTCCGCGCCCTGTCGCACCGGGTCGCGGTCATGCGGCAGGGCGACATTGTCGAACATGGCACCAGTGCCGAGATTTTCGCCAACCCGCGCGAGGATTATACGAAGGCGCTGATGAAGGCCGCCTTTGCCGGACGGGACGGCGGAACCGGCGCGGTGGACAGCAAGGGCTGAGACGGCGGTGAACATCCTCTTCATTCACCAGAATTTCCCGGGGCAGTTCATCCATCTGGCGCCCGCACTTGCCGCGCGCGGCCACAGGGTCGTCTCGATGGCCGATGTGGCCAACAAACGCGACCAGCAGGTCGAGGCCTATTACTACCGCAGCCCGGTGAAAGACCGGCTGAAGGGCCTGGGATCCACCTTCGCCGATGTGGCGGCCTGCGGCGAAATGGTGGCCGGGGCCTGTTCGCAGTTCCGGGAACGGAACGGCTTTGTACCGGACGTGATCGTGGGTCACAACGCCTGGGGCGAGTTGCTGTTCCTGCGCGAGGTCTGGCCCGACGCGAAAATCATCAACTATGCGGAACTTGTCTATCGCGCGCGGGGGCTCGATGCCGATTTCGACGCCGAGTTCCAGACCCTGTCCCTGACGGCGCGCATCGCGACCACGGCGCGGGCCGCCCATATCCTGCAGTCCATGATCGACGCGGATGCGGCAATCTCGCCGACCGAATGGCAGGCCGCGACCTTTCCGCCGGTGCTGCGCGACAAGATCACCGTGATCCATGATGGCGTCGACACCGACGAAGTGCGCCCCGATCCCGCCGCGGAACTGGCCCTGCCGGATGGCCGCTGCCTGAAGGCCGGGGACGAGGTGGTGAGTTTCGTGAACCGCAACCTTGAACCTTACCGCGGGTATCACATCTTCATGCGCGCCCTGCCCGCGGTCATGGCCAAGCGGCCCGACGCCCAGTTCGTCCTCATCGGTGGCGACGGGCAGAGTTATGGGCGCCCGCCGGGCAAGGGCACCTGGAAGCAACGCTTTCTCGATGAGGTCGCGGACCGGATCGACCCGGCACGCCTGCATTTCCTCGGGCGGGTGCCCCGCGCGCAGTTCCTGGCGCTGATGCAGGTCACGCGGGTTCATGCCTACCTGACCTATCCGTTCGTGCTCTCCTGGTCGATGATCGAGGCGATGAGCGCGGGGGCGCTGGTGATCGGGTCCAGGACCGGCCCGATCGAGGAGGTGATCCGCGACGGGGTGAACGGGCGGCTGGTCGATTTCTTCGATGTGCCCGGCTGGTCGCGGGCGCTGACCAATGCGCTGTCCGATCCGGCTGCGGACGACGGGCTGCGGGCCGCGGCGCGCGCCACGGTGCTTGAGAAATACGATCTCTACCGCCGGTGCCTGCCGCGCCAGATTGACCTGATCGAAGGTTTCGCGCGCTGACGCCTCAGATTGCGGGGCTGTGTCCGGCCCTCGACAGATCATAGGCGTCGAAGGCACGCGCGATCAGCCGCGTCAGCGGGCGCGCCGGTTCGGGAATGCGGAACCGGTCGGGCGTGATCTGCACCAGGTCGCCAAAGGGCGCGGCGGCCAGCCGATAAAGCCGGTCAAGCTCTTCCCGGCTGACGGCGTGGTCGCGGCAGATCTCATCGCTGCGGATCTCGAAATCGCACATCAGCGCTTCGATCATCCGGGCGCGCAGACGGTCATCGGCGCTGAACCGGTGGCCGCGGCCCGCTGAAGGATGCCCGGCACGAATGGCCTTCACATGATCGGCGGTGCCGGGCGCGTTCTGGGTGTAGCCTTGCGGAAACCGTGAAATCGCCGACGCGCCCAGGCCGATCAGAACCGGGGCCTGATCATCGGTATACCCCTGGAAATTCCGTCTCAGCCGCCTCTCACGCGCTGCCTGCGCCAGCCCGTCGCCCGGCCGCGCGAAATGGTCGATGCCGATTTCGCGGTAGCCATCGGTCACAAACAGTTCGCGCGCCACTTCGAAAAGCCGCAGCCGCTCGGGCGGGGTCGGCAGCGCGTCGGACGGGATCATCTGCTGGCGCCGCGCCATCCAGGGCACATGGGCGTAACCATAAAGCGCCACCCGGTCCGGCGACAGGGCGAGCAGCTTCCGCACGCTGGCCGCGATGCGTGGCGGTGACTGATGGGGCAGGCCATAAAGGATATCGGCGTTCAGGGACCGGACGCCCCGCGCCCGGATCATGTCGCAGGCTCTTTTCGTTACCTCATAGGTCTGATCGCGGCCGATGACCTTCTGAATGTCCGGGTCGAAGTCCTGCACCCCGATGGAGGCCCGGTTCATGCCCGCCTCGGCCAGGGCATCCAGACGTGCCTCGTCGATTTCGTTGGGGTCGATCTCGACCGAAAATTCGGCACCTTCGCCCAGCGGCACCGCATCGAAGATCGCCCCTGCCACCATCCGCATCATGTCCGGCTGCAGCAAGGTCGGCGTGCCGCCCCCCCAATGCAGGCGCGACAGACTGACACCGGGGGGCAAATCGGCGCGCAGGATCGCGATTTCGTCGACCAGCATATGCGCATAGGCACGGACCGGGTCATCGGACTGCGTGCCCTGCGTGCGGCAGGCGCAGAACCAGCAGAGCCGCCGGCAGAAGGGCACATGCAGGTAAAGCGAAATCTGACTGCCGGGTTCGATCGCGCGGATCCAGTCCCGCATCTGCTCCGCGCCGATTGCGGGCGAAAAATGCGGTGCGGTCGGATAGCTCGTGTAACGCGGCACCCGCGCGTCAAAAAGCCCGAACTGTGCAAGTTGCGGTTTCGTTTCCATCCCTCTATTGATATAGGGCGCGTTCCGATCCACCTTGATGCAGATCAACAGCCCATGGCCCAGCAGGAACTCTCCGGCGTTTCCCGCGATTGCGGCGCCTGCCAGATCAGGCATCGCGCCGTGTGCGCGCGTTGCGAACCCGACGAACTGAACCGGCTGGACGAGATCAAATATTACCGCAGCTTCGAAGCCGGTCAGACCATTGTCTGGGCCGGGGACCGGATGGATTTCGTCGCCTCGGTCGTGACGGGCGTGGCGACCCTGACCCAGACGATGGAGGACGGACGCACCCAGATGGTGGGGCTGCTGCTTCCCTCGGATTTCGTCGGGCGGCCGGGACGTGATGCGGCACCCTACAATGTCACGGCGACAACCGATCTGATGATGTGCTGCTTTCGCAAGAAACCGTTCGAAGGCCTGATCGGCACCACGCCGCATCTGGCCCAGCGCCTGCTGGAAATGACGCTGGACGAACTGGATGCGGCGCGCGAATGGATGCTGCTTCTGGGGCGCAAGACCGCGCGGGAAAAGATCGCAAGCCTTCTGTCGATCATCGCGCGGCGGGATGCATCGCTGAACATGCGGCCTTCGCGTGGCCGGATGACGTTCGACCTGCCGCTGACGCGCGAGGCGATGGCCGACTACCTGGGCCTGACACTTGAAACCGTAAGCCGCCAGATGTCGGCCCTGAAGCGCGATGGCATCGTCGAACTGGAAGGCAAGCGCCGCATCCTGATTCCGAACTTCGACCGGCTGAACGAAGAAGCCGGAGATGATGCGGATGGCGGATTCCTCGTCTGATCCCGCGCGGGGTCAGTCGAGCAGGGCCGCGATCCGGTCGGCCAGACGATCCAGCGAAGGTTCGTCCAGACCTTCGGTCGCCAGCAGCCGGTCGTCCGGCCGTTCGAACCGCGTGCGGTGTTTCTCATAGCGCCGGTCATAGTGATCCTGCATCAACCCCGCCGCCAGCGCGGTGAAATCGCCACGTTCGGCCCATGACAGCCAATCGGCGATCCGGTCAGCCGGATGCAGCGGCCGCAGGCTTTCGACCACCTCCATCAGGCGGGCGCGGTCCGCCGTCATGTCGCGGTAGGCTTCCGTCAGATAGGTGGCGCGCGCCGCAAGCGGGGCTGCGATGCGGATGCGGGGCGCGGCGCACATGGCGGCCCATAGCTGCTTGGGCAGCATCAGCCCGCCGATGCGCGAACTTTCCGCCTCCACCACCACCGGTCGGTCAGGGTCGAGCGCGCTGATCGCCACGGCAAGCCGCCCCTCGAAGGCCTTCTGCGACGGTTGCCCGCCCGCGCGATGACCAAAGAGCGAACCACGATGGTTGGCCAGCCCTTCGAGGTCGAGGACCGGGTGGCCGCGCCGCGCCAGCCGGGCCAGCAGATCGGTCTTGGCGGTCCCGGTGTTGCCGTCGAGAACCACCATCGGCGCCGGAAAGGCCCGGTCGTTCAGCGCCGCAACCACTAGCGACCGCCAGGCCTTGTAGCCACCCGCGATCAGTTCGACCCGCCATCCGACCTGCGCCAGGATCGTGGCGAACGATCCCGACCTCTGGCCGCCCCGCCAGCAATAGACCAGGGGCCGCCAGCCACCCGGCATCCCGGCCAGCGGCCCTTCGAGGTGCCGCGCCACATTGCGCGCCACCAGAGCCGCGCCGACCTTGCGCGCCAGAAACGGGCTTTCCTGTTTGTAGATCGTCCCGACACGCGCCCGCTCGTCGTCGTCCAGCACCGGCAGATTGACCGCCCCCGGCAGATGGTCCTCGGCATATTCCGACGGCGCACGCACGTCGATCACCGTGTCGAATCCGGCACCGGCAAGGTCGCGCAGCGAGGTCAGCGTCAATGCCATCTGTCTTTCGGTGTCGCGAAGGCGCCGGCCCGGTCAGTAGACCGTGACCTGCGCCCCGATCTGCACACGACCGTAGAGGTCGATCACATGTTCGTTAAGCATACGGATGCAGCCGTTCGACACCGACTTGCCGATCGAGTTCGGCTCGATCGTGCCATGGATGCGCACGGCCGTGTCGCGGCCATCCTGGTACAGATAGATCGCCCGCGCACCCAAGGGGTTCTTCGGCCCGCCCGGCATGCCCTTTTCGGCATATCTGGCATAGGCGGCGGGGTTGCGTTCCACCATTTCCGGCGTCGGCTTCCAACTGGGCCATTCGGCTTTCCTGCCGACCTCCGCCACACCGCGGTATTGCAGTTCGGCCTTGCCCACGGCGACGCCGTAGCGGATGGCATTTCCTTTTTTCGTAATGAAATAAAGCTGATACTTCGATGACAGGACGATGATGGAGCCAGGAACGAACTCCGGCTTGACCGTCACTTCGACCGGGTAAAGCTCGGGCGCGATGGTCAGGCCGGGCAGCGGGGCTTCGGCACTGCCCAAAACCAGCGGATCAAGCGGGGGAACTGCGGCGGACGTTGAAAACAGCCCCTGCGCCCGCGCCGCTGCCGGCAGCAGCGCGGCGGCGGTCAGACTGGCAAGGACGGAACGGCGATCTGGCATGTTATCCTCCGGACTTTGCGCCCAGAATCGGGATTTTCCCGCCAAGTGCAACAGGCAAACGAATTGCGCCGGTACAGGGTTGCAGACTTGCCTCAGGGGCCGATCTGCACGCCGGGCGCATCCGGGTTCAGAAGCTCTCGATCCTGAGCGTGACGAGATCGCCTACACCCATCGTCGTCCCCGGCGTGGGGGCAACCGCCGCGAACACCAGCGGGGCAAGACAGACGAAGGTAAAGCGACGGGATGCGAGCATGAAATCAACCTCTCTGGTTTTGGCTCTCCCTGCGCGAGGGACGTTGTACGATCATGGCCAGGGGGGAGCGCGACCGGATCGGCGAAAGGCTTGTCCTTTGCGCGGTCCCAGCGCGCCGGTTTCTGTCACTCCGGGCCCGGCCCGGTCGGGCCTCTTCCGCATCGCCTCGGCACGCCAATCAGCCATCGCAACCACCGGCGAGGTCGTCCGCGGCAACCGAAACCACTGGAAAAGCAGCCCTCGGGCTCAGGTTGCGAAACAACAGTTCGTGGGTGGAGGAGAAGACGGCCTGAGGTCAGCCCCTCTCTGCCCTGCGGAACATTGCCCTCTCGCGCGGCAATGGGACGCGATGGGCGGCGGCCATGGGCCGGCGCGCGGGCTGGCCCACGGAAAGCTTCGGCAGGTCGAGCGGGACGGCAGCGGGCGCCCCCGGGATCAACTCTGCCATGACCTGCACCTCCATGGCGCAGGTTGGCGCCTGCGGGGGAAATTCGGTAAAAGTGATCAGGTCAAGTTTCCGATTAGGAGGCTAATCCGCATAATAACTTCCGATTCGGAAATACTTATGTTGACTTTCTACCGATTCTGCCAAATCTTTGTGCCAGGGAATTGTGGGCGACCACATGAGTCTCGGGGAGGGGCACCTTGGCACAACTGGTGGAAATCGACGATCTGGACCGGGCGATCATCGCCCTGTTGACCGAGGATGGTCGCCTGTCCGCTTCCGAGATATCGGCGCGCATAGGAGGGGTGACCGAGCGCACGGTGCGCAACCGGATCGCGGCACTTCTGCAAAACCGCCATATCGTCATCGGCGCCATTCCCGACCCCACCGCGCTTGGCCGCGATGTGCAGGCCGACGTGCTCATCCGGGTCGAACCGGGTAAGATCGACCGGGTCGCCATCGAACTGGGCGAATATGACGAAGTCGGCTATCTGGCTGCCACGACCGGGGAATACAACCTGACAGCGGCGATCTTCGTGACCACGCACGCCGAACTGCTGGATTTCACCGAAAACGTCATCGGCAAGATCTCGGGCGTCCAGCGTGTCGTCCCCTGCATGATCCTGCGCATGTACAAAGTCTTTGGAACCCGGACCACCGCGCTGAGCCGCGGGGCAGCGACCAGATCAGGAAAATCGAAATGACCGGAATGTTGCGGATCGGTGTCGACGTCGGCGGCACCAACACCGACGCGGCTTTGCTGCGCGGCAGTGAGGTGCTGGCCACGATCAAGACGGCGACGACGGCGGACGTGACCGGCGGCGTTTCGGCGGCGATCCGGTCGGTTCTGGCGGCCGAAGGAATTGCCGGATCGGCAGTCGGCGCGGTGATGATCGGCACCACGCACTTCCTCAATGCCGTCGTCGAAGGACGACATCTGGAAAAGACCGGCGTCCTGCGTCTGTGCGGGGCGGCGACCCGGTCGCTGCCGCCGATGATCGACTGGCCCGACGATCTGAAATCGCTGGTCGATGGCGGCGCGGCGCTGGTGGGCGGCGGTGTCCATTTTGACGGCTCCTCGATCGCGCCACTGGACGGCCATGCGATCCGCGCCGCCTGTGCGGACTGGCGCAAGTCCGGAGTGACGGCAGTGGCAATCTGTTCGGTTTTCGCGCTGGTCGATGCGCGGATGGAACTGGCCGCGGCCGAGATCGTGGCGAATGAACTGCCGGACGTGGCGATCAGCCTGTCGCACCGGATCGGGCGCACCGGACTTCTGCAGCGCGAAAGTGCGACCATCCTGAACGCGAGCCTGCACCGGATCGGCAAGGAAACGGTCGCTGCCTTCCGCGATGCTTTTGCAGACCTTGGCATGACCTGCCCGCTTTATCTGACCCAGAACGACGGAACGCTGATGTCGGCGGACTATGCCGAACGCTTCCCGGTCTTCACCATTGCTTCCGGCCCGACCAACTCGATGCGCGGTGCCGCGTTCCTGACCGGGCTGACGGATGCGGCGGTCATCGACGTCGGCGGGACGACGACGGATATCGGCATGCTGGTCGGCGGTTTCCCCAGAAGCCGCAGCGAGGGCGCGGTGATTGCCGGGGTGCGGACCAACTTCCGCGTGCCCGACGTGTTTTCCTTCGGACTGGGCGGCGGCAGTCTGGTGCGCACCGGGGGCAAGCTGACGATCGGGCCGGATTCGGTCGGCTTTCGTCTGCCGCAAAAGGCGCTGTGCTTTGGTGGCGATACGCTGACGGCGACCGACATCGCGGTTGCTGCGGGGTTGGTGACGCTCGGCGATCCGGGGCGGCTCAAGCACCTGGATGCTGCGATGATCCGCGCGGCGCTGGCCAAGATGAAGACCGACGTCGAAACCGTTCTGGACCAGATGAAGCCGGGACCGGAACCCATTCCGGCGGTTCTGGTCGGCGGTGGCTCGGTCCTGATCGACGGGCTCCTGGACGGAACCAGCCAGTCGCTCAAGCCCGATCATTTCGGCTCGGCCAATGCCATCGGCGCCGCCATCGCGCAGGTGTCCGGCGAGGTGGACAGCGTTGTGTCGCTGGAAGGCACGACGCGCGAGGCTGCCCTTGCCGGCGTTGTTGCAGAGGCCCGGCACCGGGCCGTCGAAGCGGGCGCGGCGGAAGCGACGGTCACACTTGCCGAGGTCGAGGAAACACCCCTGTCTTATCTGCCGGGCAATGCGATCCGCATCGCCGCCAAGGTGGTCGGAGATCTTGCAGCATGAAAATCTGGACACTTACCGAAACGGATATCGACCGCATCGCGCTGGGCGCAGGCATTCTGGGAACCGGCGGTGGCGGCAATCCCTATCTGGGAATGCTGATGACCAAGGCCCAGCTCAAGGCGGGCCGCGCCATCAAGGTCATCCGGCCCTGCGATCTGGCCCCCGACGCGCATGTACTGGCCCTTGGCAATATCGGTGCGCCAACTGTCAGCATCGAGAAGATGGAGGAGGGCGACGAAGGTATCCGTGTCCTGCGCGCCATCGAAAAGCACACCGGTCGCAAGGTCGATGCGGTGATCGCCGACGAGATCGGCGGATCGAACGGATTGGCGCCGATGATCACCGCGGCCAAGCTCGGCCTGCCGGTCGTCGATGCCGACGGCATGGGCCGCGCCTTTCCCGAAGTGCAGATGACCACCTTCTTCATTCACGGTCAGGCCTCGCAACCGGCGGCTCTGGCCGACGCTTTGGGCAACATCATGCTGGTGACCGAAGCGACGTCGCCGGAAATGCTGGAAAAGCTGATGCGGGCCGGGACGGTGGCGATGGGCTGCACCGCGCACATGAGCACTGCACCCATGGATGGTGCGTTCATCAAAAGCTACGGCGTTCCGCATTCGGTCAGTCAGGCGTGGGAACTGGGCGACACGGTCCTTGCGGCGCGCGCGGCCAAGGCCGATCCGGTCGGCGCGCTGCTGGCGCGGTCGGGCGGGACGCTGCTGATGAAGGGCAAGGTCACCGACATCGGGCGGCGTATCGCTGCAGGGTTCGTGCGCGGCAGCCTGACCGTGACCGGGCTGGAGGGCTTTTCCGGCCGCAGCATGACCATCGGCATCCAGAACGAGTATCTGGTGGCCCGCGAAGGCGACGACATTCTGGCGATGGTCCCCGACCTGATCTGCATCGTCGACACGGAAACCGGCCGCCCCGTCACCACCGAGGAACAGCGCTACGGACTCAGGGTCAGCGTCATCGCCATTCCGGCCCCGGCGCTTCTGCGCTCGGAGATCGCGCTGAAATCGGTCGGGCCGCGCGCCTTTGGCTACGATTTCGACTTCGTGCCGCTGGGCGCTCCGACCGAGGCGCAGCCCGTTGCCGCCTATCAAGAGACTGACACATCCGGCAAACGCCCACTCACCCCAATCCATTCGGGAGCACTGTCATGAATCGTCGCGACCTTCTGAAATCCGCCGCCCTGACTGCCTTCGCCACTGCCGCCTACACGACCAGCGCCCGCTGGAGCGTCGCCTTCGCCCAGGAGGGCGGCAAGATCATCACGCTGGCACACCCGGCGGGGTTCCCCGACCTTGATCCGGCGACATCCTTCTCGAACGACGGCGCGGTGCTGGCCAACGTCTATGAAACCCTGACCCGATACATCCCGGCGCGCGACGGGCAGGAGGCCAGGGTCGAGCCGGTTCTGGCCGAAAGCTGGGACGTCTCGGCGGATGGGCTGACCTGGACCTTCCGCCTGCGCCCGGGCGTGACGTTCCACGATGGCGCTGATCTGACCGCGGAAGCCGTGAAAGGTTCCATCGAGCGGACGATGAAGATCGGCGGCGGTGCCGCGTTCATCTGGTCGGCGGTGTCGGCGATTGAAACGCCCGATCCGATGACCGTCGTGATGAAGCTGTCGGCGCCGCAGCCGATGGACATGACGGCGGCGGCGGGTTTCGCCGCCTGGATCCTCAGCCCCGGCGCGCTCGACAAGGACAATGCCTGGTTCAACGCCGGCAATGGCGCCGGCACTGGTCCATATATGATGGAGCGCTATGAGCCCGGCCAACGCGCCATCCTCACGCGCAATCCCAACTATTGGGGTCAAATGCCGGAAGGGGCGTTCGACAAGGCGGTCTTCGAGATCGTCGAGGATGCGGTTCTGGCGCAGAGCATGATCGAAAGTGGCGAGGCCGACTGGACCTACAGCCTGCCCTACGAAAACCTGGACGCGCTGAGGGCCAATCCCGATCTGAGCGTTGTCTCGAACCCCTCGTTCGAAACGCTCGTCGGACTTTACAACACCCGCAAGGCGCCACTTGACCGGCCGAAGGTCCGTCAGGCCCTGTCGATGGCTTTCCCGTATGACGATGTCATTCTGGCCGGAACCGCCGGGCTGGGCAGCCGGGCAATGGGGGTCATTCCGGCGGGCATCTGGGGGCATGACAGCGCCGCCCCGGTCCCGCAGACCGACCTGGACGGCGCACGCGCCCTTCTGACCGAGGAGGGCATCATGGATACCGGGCTGGAACTGGTCATGACCTACGCGACCGGCGATGCGCTGGAATCCGTCGCCGCCGAACTCTGGAAGGCAAACCTTGAAACCCTTGGCATCACGCTGACGCTGCAGCCGATGAACTGGGAGGCGCAGTGGCAACTGGCCAAGTCCGATCCCGCTGCCGCTCAGGACATCTTCGTGATGTACTGGTGGCCGACCTACGTGACGCCCTACGACTATCTGTTCAACCTGTTCCGCTCGGAAGACGCGCCGAACTACAACCTTGGCTATTACGCCGACCCGGCGTTCGACCAGATGATCGACGATGCCAACAGCCTGTCGGGGACCGACCGCGCCAGGGCCGAACAGATGTTCAAGGACGCGCAGCGCAAGATCATCACCGAAGCGGCGGCGGTTTTCATCCTTGACCGACCGAACATCCATGTCATCCGCTCAGACATCAAGGGTTACACCGACAATCCGGCCTATGGCCATGTAACCTTTCTCAATGAAATGAGCCGATAGCACGGGGGATCAGGGGCGATGGATCTGACACGTTACTTCCTCCGCCGCCTGGTCCTGTCGGCTTTTGTCGTGCTGGGCGTGACGGTGCTGGTGTTCGTGGTGGCACAGGTGGTGCCATCCGATCCGGCCGCACTTTACGCCGGGCCGCGGCCCAATGCCGAGCAGATCGCAAAGGCGCGCGAAGAGCTGAACCTCGATGCGCCTTTGCCGGAACGGTTTGCTCACTTTGCCCGCGCGATGGCGACGGGTGATTTCGGCGTTTCCTACAAATCGCGGCGCCTGATCGCCGAGGATCTGGGGGTCTACCTGCCCGCAACCCTGGAACTGGCGGTCTTTTCGACGGGTCTGGCGCTTCTGATCGGCATTCCGAGCGGGGTGATGGCCGCCGCGCGCCGCGGCAGCGTCCTGGATCGGCTGAGCGGACTTGGCTCGATCGCTGCGGTGGCCATGCCGACCTTCTTCCTGGCGATGCTGCTGCAGGTCGTCTTCGCGCAATGGCTCGACATCCTGCCCCTGTCCGGTCGCATGTCGCGGGAATTCTCGGTGATTGATCCCTTGCCCGCCATCACCGGCTTCAACCTGATCGACGCGGTTCTGGCCGGACGTCCCGCGGCTTTCCGGGATGCATTCCTGCATCTGATCCTGCCCGCCCTGACGCTCGCCGCCTATCCGGCGGGGGTCGCCATGCGCCTGACCCGATCCGCCATGATCGAGATCCTGGAAAGGCGGCATATCGTGGCTGCGCGCGCGCTTGGCCTGTCGGAGCCGCGCATCCTGTTCGGTCACGCCCTGCCCAATGCCGTCGGACCGGCGCTGACCGTCATCGGGCTCAGCTTTGCCTATGCGCTGACCGGTGCCGTGCTGGTCGAGATCATCTTCGCCTGGCCCGGTCTGGGGCGCTATGTGTCGGAGGCCATCCTGTCGAAGGACTTCCCGGTGATCGCCGCGGCCACACTCGTGGTGACGCTTTGTTATGTGGTGATGAACCTGATCATCGATCTGGCGCAGGCGATGGTTGATCCGCGGGTGGCACTGTCATGAAGATGATCTTCAACCGGCTGGGTCTGGCGGGAACCACCTGCCTGGCCGTCATCCTGCTGTTCGTGGCGCTGGCAATTCTCGCGCCAATCCTGTCGCCCTATCCGGGGCAGGGGGCGGGGGCACCGAACATCGCTGCGAAATTTCGCGCGCCCTCGGCGGAGTTCTGGCTGGGCACCGACCATCTGGGCCGCGACATGCTGAGCCGGGTGATCTACGGCGCGCGCGTGTCCCTGACTACCGGATTCCTGATCGTCGGCTTCTCGCTCTTGATCGGGTTGCCGGTTGGCCTGGCGGCGGGCTATTTCGGCGGATGGGTCGACGAAGCCCTGATGCGGGTTACCGACATCTTCCTCGCCTTCCCGGCCTTGCTTCTGGCGGTGCTGATGGCGGCGGCGCTGGGGGCGGGCATGCTCAACTGCATCATTGCCGTCGCGGTCACCTGGTGGCCCTGGTACGCGCGGATGGCCCGCGCCGAAGTCCTGGTGCTGCGCGGCCAGCCCTATGTCGAGGCAGCAAGGCTGATGGGCGTATCTCACGCCCGCATCATCACCCGCCACATATTGCCGGCGGCGATCCGGCCGCTCGGGGTGCAGGCAGCGCTGGACGTGGGGCCGGCACTACTGACCGCTTCAGCGCTTTCCTTTCTTGGTCTTGGCATCCTTCCGCCAACGGCAGACTGGGGACAGATGGTCAACGCCGGTCGTGGCTTCTTCCCTGATCGCTGGTGGTATTCGGCGGCGCCGGGCCTCTCAATCTTCATCCTGGCTCTGGCGTTCAGCCTGCTGGGCGATGCGCTGCGTGACAAGGACGGAGGCAGATCCCATGCCGATGCTTGAGGTCCAGGGCCTGTCTGTCACCTTCGGGGCCAATGCGGGACGCGTCCGGGCCGTCCGCCAGGTCGATCTTGAAATTCCCCGCGGTGCGATACATGGGTTGATCGGCGAATCCGGCTGCGGCAAGACCATGACGGGCATGTCGCTGCTGGGGCTGTTGCCTGCTGGCGCCCGGATCGAGGCGACGGTTTTTCGCTTTGACGGGATGGAATTGCGGGACGTGGCCGCAAGCCTGCGGGGGCGGCGCATCGCCTTGATCTCGCAAGACCCCGCAGCCGCGCTGAACCCGGTCCTGAGCATCGGTCGACAGATGGATGACGTGTTGCGCAGCCACCGCGCCGCGCCGCGCCACGAGCGCCATGCCGCGGCTGTCGAATTGCTGGCCGCGACGGGTCTGTCCGATCCGGCGCGGGTGCTGAAAAGCTATCCGCACCAGCTTTCGGGCGGCATGCAACAACGCGTCGTCATCGCGCAGGCGCTGGCTACGGGCGCGGAGTTCCTCATCGCCGATGAGCCGACCACCGCCCTTGATGTGACGGTCGGCACGCAGGTGCTCGCTCTTCTGAAACGGCTGGTGGTTGAGCGCGGCCTCACAGTCCTGATGATCACCCATGACATGGACGTCGTGGCCGAGGCCTGCGACCGCGCGACCGTGCTTTACGCCGGTCTGACGGTTGAGGAAGGCCCAACCGACGAGGTCTTGAAACATCCGCGCCACCCCTACACGCAGGCACTGCTGGCCGCCTTGCCCGACACGGCACACAAGGGCGCGCGGCTTGCGGCCATCGACGGGCGCATTCCCCCGCCGCAACAGGAGATCATCGGATGCGCCTTTGCCGCGCGGTGTCCCAAGGTGATGCCAATATGTGCCTTGGTCGCGCCGCCGGACCGGCGGGCCGGGCAGCGCCGCTGGCTTTGTCATCTTGAGGGACCGGCAAATGACTGAACCGGTCCTTGAAGTGCGCGATCTGGTGGTGCGCTATCGCAAGCGCGGGCTGTTTGCCGCCCCGCCGCCACCGGCCGTCAACCGCGCAAGTTTCACCTTGCCGGCCGGCCAGACGCTTGGGATCGTGGGTGAATCCGGATCGGGAAAGAGCAGCCTGCTGCGCGCCATCCTGCGGCTGGTGCCTGTCGAAAGCGGCACGATCCGCCTGAACGGTGCTGACTGGCTGTCACTGTCGGGGCCAGCGCTGCGATCCGCGCGGCGCGATATCGGGGTGGTGGCGCAAAACCCGTTCCTGTCGCTAAGTCCGCGCCTGACCATCGCCGAGATCATCGCGGAGCCGCTTCTGGCCCAGGCGGTGGCCGAGAGGGGCGAAGTTCGCGACCGCGCCGTCCTCCTTCTGGAACAATGCGGATTGCCCGCCGACTTTCTCGACCGCAAGGCGCGTGAACTGTCGGGCGGACAGGCGCAACGCGTGGCGATTGCCCGGGCGCTGGCGCTCGGCCCGAAGCTGATGATCCTTGATGAGCCAACCTCGGCGCTTGACGTTTCAGTGCAGGCGCAGATCCTCAATCTGCTGGACGACCTGAAGCACAGTCTTGGCCTGTCGATGCTGTTCGTGACCCACAACCTGAAGGTCGTTGCGCACATTTCGGACAGTCTGCTGGTGATGCGCCGCAGTGAAATCGTCGAGGCGGGACCGACAGAAAGCGTCATCAGCGCACCCAAGCAGCTCTACACGCGTGAGCTTATGGGCGCCGATCGGAAGTGATGCGAGTGTCACCGCTTCTGCGCCGCGCAGGCGTCAGTCAGGGCTGCCGTCAGACGAATGCGAACAGTCTCCACAAGGCCAGTCTCACTGCCCCTTGTTCGGCACGGAGGTCACGCACCCGGCACGGACGGCACCACGGGTCGGTCACGGCACACGTTTCAGCGCCTGCGCCATGCAGTGGATGCCGCCGCCGGTCTTGGAGATTTCCGACATCTCGACCGCCGCGACCTCGAAACCACGGGCGCGCAACTGCGAAATCAGCGCCATCGAGGCGGTGGGCGCGATCACCCGGTCGCCGCCCAGCGACATGAAGTTGCAGCCGAGCGCCATCGTATCCTGGAACGGCACGTCGATGATCTCATGCCCCTTGGCCTTCAGCCAGTCGACGATGCCGGGTTCGGTGCAGGCCAGGCACACGGCGGTCAGCTTCGGCGCGATCGGCACCACCATCAGGTCGATGTGGACGTAATATTCGTCGATGAAGGCCAGCCGCGTCTCCCAGCCCTCGGCCTCGAACCAGCTTTGCACCTGCCGCGCGCCCTCCTCCTGGGTGCGCGCGCCGCCGCAGCCGATCAGGATGCAGCCTTCCTCGATGACGTTGAAATCGCCGCCCTCGAAGGTGCCGGCCGTCACCATGTCGTAGATCGGGATGCCCAGGCTTTCATAGGTGCGGATCGCGGCATAATTCTCGCCGCGCCGCCACCAGTTGGCCATCGCGGTGATGAAGGCGCCATAGGGGGTCATGACGCTGCTGTCGCGGGCGTAGACCTGCATCGGCAGTTCCGGGGTCGGCGCGTGCATATGCACCTTGACCCCGAAATGTTCGTAAGCCGCCACCAGTTCGGCGTGCTGCGCCTGCGCCACCTGGATGTTGCAGGGCGCCTCGCGCAGGTGCTTCCTGGACAGCGAGCTGGTGGACAGGTGCCGCAGATGCGCGGGGCTGCCCAGAAGCACGTCGGTCAGGCGGTCGGTTTCATTGCGAAAACCCCAGTTTGCCAGCGGCGCGGTGCCGCCCCCGGGGTTGCGGCGGCGCAGGCTGAAGGGGTCGGGGCGGGCGGGGGCGTTCATCGGGGTTTCTCCTTCGGGGGCTCAGGCGGCGGGCATGGCGGAGGGAATCCACCAGTCACGGCCGCGCGGGGTTGTCACGTATTCAGGCCAGCGGAAATGGATCGGCGGTGCATAGTCGCACAGGGGCGGCACCCACTTGCTGCCGCCGATGCCGCCGCCGGTCCGGTCGCGGAACTCGGCCATCGCCGCGTCGCGCGCGGCGGGGTCTTCCAGCAGGCGCAGCGCCGACAGGGCCAGGATCTTTGCCGCCGTCTGCACCATCGGGTCGATCGTGGCCGGGATGCCGCCCAGCGCGTTCATCACCCAGGCCGGATAGGCGTAGCCGTCCGGCCCGCGCAGCGCGGGCCGCGCGACGTAGAAGCGCGCGGTCGGCGCGTGCCAGCACATGTCGGTGTAATCGTCCGAGGTGGAATGGGTCTGGCTCGGCGGAAGGTCGCGCCGCAGGATCGCCTCGGCCGCTTCGGGCGCGATCAGTTGCGACATCTGCGGAATGAACGGGTCGTCCATCGGCTGAAGGCCGAGGTTCGCCTGAATCTCGCGCGCAATGCGCCTGGCGCTTTCGTCCCAGACCGGCGCGCCGACGGTCTGCATCGCCTGCCAGACGGTGCGGGCGATGGCGTGGTTGGCCAGGCCGGGGCGCGACTTGCAGACCCAGTGACGTTCCCACCGGCAGCCGGTCATCGCCGCGGCGGCGGCCGCGTTGCGGTCGAGCAATGTCGTCACCTGTTCGGCCAGGTCGAGCGTCGGCACCCGCATCATGTACTGGATCTCGGCCAGCCCGGCAGGCAGGTTGTCGGCGGTGGCCTGCCCGGCGGTCAGGATCGCCTCCGAAATCGACCAGCCGCCCTGATGCGGCAGCATCGAATCGCGCAGGGACTTGGACGACAGGTACATAAGCGACAGCGCGTCGTTCGCCCCCGGTGCGCGCACGGCGCTGTGCGCCTGCGGAATCGGCGCGCCGTCATGCCGGCCCCAGGTTTCCGGCGCGTCGCAGATGAACCGGTAGATCATCGAATAGGCGGCGGCGCAGTGGGTGTCCCAGCGCACCGTGTTGCACATCGGCAGCATGTAGAAGGGGTGGAATGACAGGATCGCCGCCAGCCCGTCGTAATACCCCCTGGCCGCATGGATGGGCTTCGAGCCGCGCACCTTCTCGGCGGGTTCGCCGGTGAAGCGCAGGCCGCCCCTGATGCCGTGCTTTTCCATCGCCGCCTTGGTCGCCAGCAGACCGCCGAGGCCCGCCATCCCCAGCCCGGAATGCGGGTCGGTATGCCCGCCCGCCTGATGACCCAGCCCCGCGCGCGGTTCGCGCCGGGTGCTGGCCGCCTGGCAGTTGCCGGGGATGCCGTCATATTCGGCATACATGCCGATGACCGGCGCCCCCTTCGACCCGGCGCCGTTCGACCATTCGGCGCAGAAGGCCGTGGGCATCCCGCCCGAATTTTCCTCGACGGTGAAACCCTCGGCGCGCAGCCGTTCGACATACCACGCCGCCGAGCGGTATTCGCGCCAGGCGGTTTCGCCGTGGTCGAAGATTGCCGCGCACCAGTCCGACAGGTCGCCCTTCCGTGCTTCGACGGCGGCGAGTGCGCTGACCTGCGCGACGGAAAGGGGCAAGGCGGCCAATCGAATCTCCGGATGGCGTCACGACGGTTGTCGGGACGGATGCCGTACAGATGCCAGACGCGGACCCGACGCACCGCCCCCATTGCTACACGGCGTCCCGACCCGGGCCAAAGTGAAACCTTTTCCCACCATCGGCAAATTCCATTCAACAAGGGGCTGGATCGCGCCGATGAATCGGTTCTATCCTGCGATAGGTTCGAAAGGAGCACATGGCCCGCATCCCCTCGACTCAGGCGCTGCGCGCGCTGGACAGCTTTTCCCGCTGCGGCACGGTCTGGCAGGCGGCGGACGAGTTGAACCTGACGCGCAGCGCGGTCAGCCATCAGCTTCGGCTCCTGGAGCGCGATCTGGGCTTCCGGCTGCTGAACCGCATCGGCACCCGGGTCGAGTTGACCCCGCAGGGGCTGGCCTATGCCGATGACGTCCGCCGCGCGCTCAGCGCCATCGCCGGTTCGGCGGCGCGCAATGCCGGGCGCGAGGCTGCCGGGGCGCTGACCGTCAGCTGCGCCCCGGGTTTTGCCGCCGGGTGGCTCTGCAACAGGATCGGCAGGTTCACGGCGGCGTTTCCCGATGTTTCGCTGTTGATCGTTACCCCCCGGCGGCTGGGCGACGTCAGCAATCCCGATGTGGATATCTTCATTACCTACGGAACCGGCGAGTTGCCGGACATGCAGGTGGATCATGTGCTGGATGTGGTCTCGACCCCGGTATGCAGCCCGGCAATGGTCAATCGCCTGGGCGGGATGCCCGACCCGGTCGATGTGCTGCGACTGGGACTTCTGCATCTGTCGAATCATGAGGACTGGAGCGGCTGGTTCCGTCTGATGGGGATCGACGAGGCCCGGGCCGCGACCGGCGTGGTGTTTTCCGACATGCACCTGGTCTATTCGGCGGCGCTGGCCGGTCAGGGGATTGCGATGGGCGATGTGATTCTGTGCGCGGAAGCAATGAACGGCGGGCTCTTGGTGCGGCCGTTCGAACAGGCCATCCGCTCGCCGCGGGCCTATTATCTGGCCCTGCCGGTCGAAAAAGCGCGCAACCCGGCGGTTGCCGCCTTTCGCGGCTGGATATTTGACGAACTGCGGGGCGAGGGAGGTTGAACTTTCCGGCGATTGTCCAATTTCATTTGCCATTGCAGCGAAAACAATTTGTTTGCTATGACAGGGAACGCACCCCTAGCATCCCGGCAGGGCGGAGGTGTGCATGGTGGCAAAAAACAAGGCAGCCGAGATCGGCGCCACGGGCATCGGCAAGGTGTTCGGGACGTTCGCCGCGCTTGCCGACATCTCGCTGACCGTCGGACGGGGCGAATTCCTGACGCTGCTCGGGCCATCCGGTTCGGGCAAGACGACGTTCCTCATGATCCTGTCGGGGTTCGAAGCACCGACGACCGGGCGGCTGGCCTTGGACGGGCGCGACGTGACCCTGACGCCAGCCGAGGAACGCGCCTTCGGCATGGTGTTCCAGGGCTATGCGCTGTTTCCGCACATGACGGCCGAGGAGAACATCGCCTTTCCGCTGAAGGTGCAGAAGCGGTCGGCGGCCGAGGTGAAGCGGCGCGTGGCCGAGATCGTCGAACTGGTCGGGCTGGGCGGCCACGGGCACAAGCGACCCTCGGGCCTGTCGGGGGGCCAGCAGCAGCGCGTGGCACTGGCCCGTGCGCTGGTCTACGAACCGCCCGTTCTGCTGCTCGATGAACCGTTTTCCGCGCTCGATAAGAACCTGCGCGGCCAGATGCAGGAGGAGGTGCGGCGGCTGCACCGGGAAACCGGCACTACCTTCGTCTTTGTCACCCACGACCAGTCCGAGGCGCTGGCGCTGTCGACGCGCATCGCGCTCTTCGAGAAGGGGCGGCTTCAACAGCTTGCCGCCCCGCGCGACGTTTACGAACGTCCGGCGAACCGCTTCGTCGCCGAGTTTCTGGGCGACATCAACATCCTGCCGCTCGCCGGCGTGTCGTCGGACGCGACCGGCGCCGGCGGTCAGTTCGAGGCGCAGGCGCTGCGGGCCGGCCCAGCCGGACACCCCGGCGCGACCAGCCTTGCGGTCAGGCCGGAATACATGCGGCTGCACCTGTCGCGCCCCGATAGCGGCAATGCCGTTGCGGCGCGGCTTGACCACCTGACCTACCTTGGGGCCGAGACGCGTCTGGCGCTGCGCACGCCGGGCGGTGCCGGCCTGACCCTGATCCTGCCCACCGCCGATCTTCCGGCCGGGCTGGAACCTGGCGCCCCCGTCTGGGCGGGCTGGCCCGAGACGCGCGGATTCCTGCTGTAACCGCGCCGTCCGGCCCGTCGGGCGGCGCAACAAGATCCACAACAACGACAACAACCGGGAGATGACGATGCACGAACACTTCCAGAAAGACCAAATCGAAATCCTGAAGCTGCGCGCGGCGCGGGGCGAGATTTCGCGGCGCGGGTTCACGCAGATGGCCGCCGCCCTTCTGGGCACGACGGCGCTGGGCCTGCGCGGCACGGCGGCTTTCGCCCAGTCGGGCGAACTCGTCTTCGTCAACTGGGGCGGCGACGCGGGCGCCGCCTATGACGCGGCCTACGGCCAGCCGTTCCTGGCCGAGGCCGGGATCACCGTGAAGCAGGACGGGTCCGGCCCGACCGAGGGCGCGATCGCCGCGCAGTTCGAAAGCGGCAAGCCCGCCTGGGACATCGTCGACGCCGACCCGTTCTCGGCCGAGGCGCTGGGCAAGAAGGGCATGATGGAACCCATCGACTATGCCGTCGTCGACAAGGCCAAGATGCGCGAAGGCTTCGGCTGGGAATATTCGGCGTCGAGCTATTTCTATTCCTACATCATCGCCTATGACGCCAAGAAGTTCGCGGACAACCCGCCGAAAGGCATGGCCGACTTCTTCGACGTCGAAAAGTTCCCCGGCAAGCGCGCCATGTACAAATGGGGCGTTGGCATGTGGGAGGCGGCGCTTCTGGCCGATGGCGTGGCCGCGGATCAGCTTTATCCGCTCGACCTCAAGCGGGCGCATGACAAGATCGCGGCCTTCAAGGACAACGTGGTCGCCTACTGGGGCGGCGGCTCGGAAAGCCAGTCGATCCTCTTGAACGGCGAGGCGTCGATGGCGCTGATCTGGTCGACCCGCGCCAAGCTGATCGAGCAGGATTCGGGCGGTGACGTGAAGTTCATCTGGGATCAGGGACTGATCGCTCCCGGCGCGATGGCGGTGATCAAGGGCAACCCCGGCGGCAAGGACAATGCGATGCGGTTCATCGCCTCGGCGCAGGATCCGGCCAGGCAGGTCATCATGTTCAACATGCTGGGTCAAGGGCCGGCCAACCCGGCCGCCGACGCGCTGCTGCCGCCCGAGGAGGCGCGCTACAACCCGGTCGATCCGGCGAACTTCGCGCTGCAGATCGCGCTCGACATGCCGTGGTACGAGGAAAACTATGGCCCGGCGCTGGACGAATATCTCGCCATCATCTCGGCCTGATCCGTTGCCGCCCCCCTGCCCCGCACGGGGGCGGCATCTTCCGAAAGCCCTTCCATGAGCCAGACTTCACGCTTCCTTCTGCTGATCGGGCCGCTGCTGCTCTTTCTGGCGGCGACCTATCTGGTGCCGTTCCTCGGCGTCATACGGTGGAGCGTGACGCTGCCCGAGCCGGGGCTGGGCCAGTACCAGGCGGCGCTGGGCGATCCGCTGGTGCTGACGGTCTTCTGGCGCACGTTGCGCATCTGTGCGGTGGTGACGGTGGCGGCGGTGGCGGCGGGCTATGTCGTGACTTTGCTGTGGGTGCGGGGAAGTCCGGCGCAGCGGCTGATCGTCGAGTTGTGCATCCTGATCCCGTTCTGGATTTCGGTACTGACGCGGGCCTTCGGCTGGCTGGCGCTCCTGTCGAACAAGGGGCTGATCAACAGTTGGCTTCAGACGCTGGGCATCCTGTCCGAGCCGCTGACCCTTGTCAGGAACGAATTCGGCGTCATCGTCGGGATGACGCATTTCCTGATCCCCTTCGCGGTGTTTCCGCTGGCCGCGGCCATGCGCAATCTGGACGAGCGCGTGCTGATGGCGGCGCGGGGCATGGGGGCGAGCCGGGCGCGGGTCTTCTGGCAGGTATTCGTGCCGATGACCAGGGCCGGCATCCTGGGTGCCGCGCTTGTCGTCTTCGTTTTCGCGCTGGGCTTCTTCGTCACACCGGCGATTCTCGGCGGCGGGCGCAGCGTGATGGTGGCCGAACTCATCTACCTGCGCATCTTCCAGAGTCCGGACTGGGGCCTTGGAGCGGCGATCAGCGTTATCCTGATGTTCGGGGTCGGGGTGCTCCTGGCGGCGATGATGCGACAGGTCCGGCAGGGAACGTCGAAATGAGCGTGCTGCGTCCCGGACCGCTCGCAGCGACGCTGGCCGCGCTGGTCGCGGTGTTCCTGATGATGCCGCTGGTCGCGGTGATTCCGGTCAGCTTCACGCCCACCCGCTATCTGTCGGTGCCCGATGCCGAATGGTCGCTGCGCCATTACCGGGCGCTGGTGGAAAACCCCGCCTGGGCGCAGGGCGCATGGCTGTCGGTCCGCATCGGGGGGGTGGCCTCGGTCGTGGCCACGGGGCTGGCGCTTCTGTTCAGCCTCGGGATCTGGATGCTCCAGCCGCGGTTTGCCGGCCTCTTGATGGGGCTGGCGCTGCTGCCGATGGTGGCGCCGCCGGTCGTGTCGGCGCTGACGCTCTATTTCTTCCTCATCTCGCTGTCGAAGGTGAACGACATCGTCGCCTACGACACCTGGGCGGGGGTGGCGCTGGCCCATGCGGTGATGATCGCACCCTTCGCGGTGGTGCTGATCTCGGTCGCGCTGGCGCAGGTCGACCGGCGCATCGACCTGGCGGCGCGCAGCATGGGGGCGGGGCTTTTCATCCGCATCACCCGCGTCATCCTGCCGAACATCCGCTTCGGCATCCTGACCGCGCTGTTCCTGACCTTCGTGCTGTCATGGGAGGAGATCGGCGTGACGCTGTTCATCACCTCGGTCGATGCCGTCACGCTGCCGCGACTGATGTGGATGGGCCTGCGCGACAATATCGACCCCGCCATCGCCGCGATCTCGGTCGTGCTCATCGCGATCGTCGTCACCGTGGTGCTGGTCAAGACCGCCGTGCAGCGGATCCGCGCGCAGCGGCAGTGACGCTGGCGATTTCCTGGCCGGGTGGGATCTGGTCGAGCAGTTCGGGCAGCAGCTGTTTCCGGATCAAGCCGAAAGGTGACAGCGCCGATGATCTGGTCCAGCGGCTGGGCTTCGGCAGGTCCAGCGGGCTGTTCCCGCACCCCGATGGTCGGCGGCGCAAACGACGCAACCTGCACCTCCGGAAGGACAAGCTTGTCCTTCCGTGCCAGTGTGCGCCACGAAGACGGAGGGTTCGCCTTGCCCCCCATGCCGATGCGCCACCTCGTTCCCCGTAGTGCCGGGCACCAACGTCTCTGCTACGATCCGACCCTTCGTAAACGACGACTTGTCCGACACGGCCACAGACGACACCTGCAGGGGTTGCGATGAACCAAACCAATTTCCAGCGGAATCTCAGGCTTCTGACCAACTATTCGGCCTCTATCGCCGAGGTCTGCCGGCGCCTGCAGATCAACCGCCAGCAGTTCCACCGCTATCTGAGCGGCGCCGCGCGCCCCTCTCCGCGCAAGATGCTGAAGATCTGCGACCATTTCGGCGTCGACGAATCCGAAATCCTCATGGGACATGCCCAGTTCCGCGAGATCATCGCGATCCGCCGCCACAATGGCGCGACGCTCGCCCCCCTTGGCGGCTTCGTCGCCAACCTCACCTAGAGCGATGCAAGCGCATCTCCCACGTTTCTACAACGATACTGAGCAAGCCGAGGGACGGGAGCGGAACAAACCTCACCATCTTTTTTTCAAGCCGCATGTAAGCACTG
>CAZRKU010000015.1:0-219 GCA_964600685.1 uncultured Frigidibacter sp.
TCTATGACGCCGACAAGATTGCCGAAGCGGCTTCGGTCGAAAACGAAAAAGAACTGTATGATGCACAGTTGGGGGTGTTTCTTGATCCGAACGATCCCGCAGTGATTGCCGCGGCCCGCAAGGAAGGCGTGCCGGAAGACTGGATCAAGGGGGCGCAGAATTCGCCGATCTGGAAGATGGCGATGGAATGGAAGGTCGCCTTCCCGCTCCACCCCGAAT
>CAZRKU010000015.1:229-42956 GCA_964600685.1 uncultured Frigidibacter sp.
TTGGGATTCCGGTCCGCTACCTCGCCAACATGCTGACGGCGGGCGACGAGGCGCCGGTGATCGCGGCCCTGGAACGGATGCTCGCCATGCGGTCGTACATGCGGTCGAAGACGGTCGACGGGGTGATCAACCTCGGCGTCGCCAACCGCGTGGGCCTGACGCCGCATCAGATCGACGAGATGTATCAGCTGATGGCGATCGCCAACTACGAAGACCGGTTCGTCATCCCCACCACCCACCGCGAGCTGGTCGAGCAGGCCTATGACCTGAAGGGCGGCTGCGGCTTCACCGACGGCAACGGCTGTTCGACCGGCACTTCGGGCGGCTCGCTTTTCGGCGGCGGCAAGAAATTCCGCTCGCCCACGGAGTTTCTGTCATGAAAAGTCTCAAGGCGCTTTCCCTGCTTCTCACCTATCCGGAATCCGAGCTTCAGGCGGCCGTCCCCACGCTGCGCGACATCCTGCGGCAAGAGGGGCTGCTTGGCCCCCACCGGATCGCCGCGCTGGAGCCGCTGTTCACGAACCTGGCCAAGCAGGACATTTACGATCTTCAGGAAACCTATGTCCTGCTTTTTGATCGCTCCCGCAGTCTGTCGCTTAACCTTTTCGAACATATCCACGGCGAAAGCCGGGACCGGGGGGGCGCGATGGTCGATCTCCTGGAAACCTATCGCGCGGGCGGGTTCGATCTGGCCGGGACCGAACTGCCCGATCATCTGCCGGTGCTCCTGGAATATCTCTCCACCCGCCCGCTGGCCGAGGCGCAGACCCTTCTCGCCGACGCCGGCCATATCCTCGTGGCCCTGGCCGAACGGCTGATCCGCCGGCAAAGCGCCTATGCGGGGGTACTTGAGGCGCTGGTGGCGCTCGCCGAAGTGCGTGTCGACACGGCCGAGGCCACTGCCCTCATGGCCCAGGCCGACGATGATCCCCAGGATCTCGCCGCACTCGACGCCGTGTGGGAAGAGGCGCAGGTCACCTTCGCCCCCGATCCGAACGCAGGCTGCCCGGTCAGCCGCGACATTCTTGCCAAGATGGACGCGCCGGCCCGCCCGGCTGCGGCCCGATAGGAGGTCGAGATGCACTATTTCCTCTTTGGGATTTACCCCTACATCGCGCTCAGCGTGATGATCATCGCCAGCGCCGCGCGCTATGACCGCGATCCCTTCACCTGGAAATCCAAGTCCAGTCAATTGCTTCGCCGGCGAAGCTTCGTCATCGGTTCGGTCCTTTTCCACCTGGGCGTCCTGACGATCTTCGCGGGTCATTTCGTGGGGCTCCTGACGCCCATATGGATCTTCGACGCGATCGGCATCACACACAGTGGAAAGCAGATTCTGGCCATGGTCGCGGGCGGCATCGCCGGGGTGATGGCGCTGGTCGGCGGCTTCATCCTCTTGATCCGCCGCCTCTACGATCCGCGCATCGCCGCCAATTCGACCTTCGCCGACACCGGCATCCTGATCCTTCTGGTGGCACAGCTTCTTCTGGGCGTCGGCTCGATCTTCGTTTCCGCCCAGAATCTCGACGGGGCGGAGATGGTGAAGTTCATGGCCTGGGCACAGGGCGTCTTCACCTTCGACCCCAAAGCCGCCAGCTACATCCAGGACGTGAGTCCGATCTTCAAGGCCCATATCTTCCTTGGCCTGACGATCTTCCTGCTCTTCCCCTTCACCCGGCTTGTCCATATCGTGTCGGCCCCGATCGGCTTCCTGTGGCGACCGGGCTACCAGATCGTGCGGTCGCGCAAACGGCATCCGGCGGAGTGACAGCCATGACCCCACTTCTTGCCGACGCTACCGTGAACGGCACCCTCATCCCCGCCGCCCTGATCGCGGCAGAGGCGCAGAACCACCCCGCCCCGCCCGGAAAACCGGGGCTGGCCTGGCGCGCGGCGGGCCGCGCGCTGGCGGTCCGGGCGCTGCTGCTGCAGGCCGCCGCCGCGCGCGGCCTGACGGCAGAACCGCAGGAAATCACCGCGGGCCGGTTCGAGACCGAGGAGGAGGCGCTGGTCCGGCAGATACTGGACCTTTCGGTCACGCCCGCCCCCGTGACCGACGCCGACCTGGACGCCGAATATGCCGCGCGCCCCGATCTTTTCCGCGCGCCTGCGCTCTACGAGGCCGCGCATATCCTGCTGCCCGTTCCGTCCCCCGCACAGGAGTCGGAAGTTCTGGCCGAGGCGCAAGCGCTCATCGCAGAGTTGCGGACCCGCCCGGCAGGCTTTGCCGAACTGGCCCGCAGCCGCTCCGCCTGCTCTTCGGCCCAGAACGGCGGGCGATTGGGCCAGATCACCGCAGGCGACACGGTAGCCGAATTCGAAGACGCGCTCGCCGCGATGTCCGAAGGGACGATCAGCCCTGCCCCGGTCCGCAGCCGCTACGGCTTTCACATCATCCGCCTGGATGCGCGCGCCGAAGGGGCCGTACTGCCGTTCGAACGGGTTGAAATGCCGCTGCGCCGTGCTATGGAAAAACGCGCCTGGTCGGTGGCGGCACAAGCCTACATCGAAGGTCTGATTGCCAGCGCCGACATAGCTGGTATCACTTTCACCAACGCGGCCTGACCGGCCTGGAGAAACAGATATGTCGCTTGCCTATGTCAGCCTGTCCGGACGCGGCGAAACCGACGCCTTCCTTGCGGCCATGGCCCGGCGGCTGGAAGACTGCGGCTTCCGGGTCGCGGGCACGGTCCAGACCAACACCGAGCGCGATTGCACCCATCATTGCGACATGGATGTGCGCGTGTTGCCCGACGGGCCGGTGATCCGCATCAACCAGGATCTGGGTGAGGGATCAACCGGCTGCCGTCTCGATCCCGGCGCGCTGGAACAGGCGGTGGCCGAGGTCGCGTCCCGGCTGGCGGGCGCGGACCTTCTGATCGTGAACAAGTTCGGCAAGCACGAAGCGGAGGGCCGCGGGTTCCGACATCTGATCGCGGAGGCGCTGGCAACGGGAAAGCCGGTGCTGCTGGGGGTGAACCGACTCAATCAGCCGGCATTCGAACGGTTCGCTGACGGGCTGGCCGAACGGCTTCCCGGCTCGCTCGACGCGGCGCTCGACTGGGCCGAGCGCATGACCGGAGCGGCGGTCGCGGCGGGCTAGGCGGATGTTACAACATCCGGTCGGCGCTCGCCTCGAACAGGCTGCGGGCATAGTCGGTCGTCATCCGCGCTCCGGCGAGGTCTTCACGGCTCAGTTCCTCCACCGCGCAGCCGTGCTGCATGACCAGAACCCGGTCGCACATATGGTCGATCACCGCGAGGTCGTGCGAGACCATCAGGAAGGTCAGCCCCCGCTCCGCCCGAAGCCGGGCAAGCAGGTTCAGCGTTTCGGCCTGAACGCTGGCATCGAGCGCGCTGGTCGGTTCGTCCAGCAGCAGGATCGAGGGTTCCAGCATCAGCGCCCGGGCAATGGCGACACGCTGGCGCTGGCCACCGGAAAGCTGGTGCGGATAGCGGAAGCGAAAGCTGGTGGGCAGGCCCACATCGGTCAGCGCCTGCATCACCCGGGCGTCAGTATCGCCGATGCCATGGATGGCCAGAGGCTCCGACAGCACCCGGTCGATCGTGTGGCGGGGATGCAGACTGGCGTAAGGATCCTGAAAGACCATCTGGACCTGTGCGGCAAAGGCCCGCCCGCGCGGGCTGGGCACCGGAGCGCCGCCGATGCGGATGGCGCCGCCCGTCACGGGCGCCAGCCCGCAAATTGCCCTGAGGATCGTCGACTTGCCCGAGCCGCTTTCGCCGACAAGGCCGAAGCTGCCCTTCTCCTCGACCGCCAGGCTGACACGTTCGACAGCGCGGACGTGACGTCCCTTGGCGGTGAAGGTCACCGACAGATTTTCGATCTCGATCAATGCCATGTCAGTTCGCCCATTCCGCCGCGCGGTCAAGCCCCGGCAAGGGGCCCCGGTCGCCGCCGATGCGCGGCAGGCAGTTCAGCAACCCCTGCGTATAGGGATGGCGGGCGTTCATCAGATCGCGCGCGGCCAGTTCCTCCACCACCTTGCCCTTGTACATCACCAGAACCCGGTCGCAGAAACGCGACACCAGCCGCAGGTCATGGCTGATGAAGATCAGCCCCATACCCCGGCTTCGCACCAGATCATCCAATATCTTCAGCACCTCGGCCTGCACGGTCACGTCAAGCGCGCTGGTCGGCTCATCCGCGATCAGCAGGTCGGGATTCGGGATCAGCATCATCGCGATCATCACCCGCTGGCCCATGCCGCCGGAAAGCTCATGCGGATAGGCGTCCATCACCCGCACGGGGTCGCGGATCTGCACGGCCTCCAGCGCGGCGACGGCGCGCGTATAGGCCTCGGCCTTGCCGGTGCGGTCGCGCTGGCGCAGCCCTTCCATCAGCTGCGCGCCGACCCTCATCACCGGGTTCAGCGAATATTTGGGATCTTGCATGACCATCGCAATCCGCTGGCCGCGCAAGGCCCGCATCTCCTTTTCCGACGCGCGCATCAGATCCTGCCCGTCGAACATCATCTCGTCCGCCTCGATCCGCCCCGGCGGGCGGATCAGCCGCAGCACCGACCGCCCGGTCATCGTCTTGCCGGAGCCGCTTTCGCCGACGATCCCCAACCGTTCGCGCCCCAGGCTGAAGGAAACGCCGCGCACCGCCTCCACCCGGCCCGCTTCGGTGTTGAAGGTCACGCGCAGGTTCTTCACCGAAAGAAGCGTCATTTGCCGCTGCTCCGCGGGTCAAGCACATCGCGCAGACCGTCGCCCAGCAGGTTGAAGCCAAGCGAGACGATGAAGATCGCCAGCCCCGGCATGGTGGCGACCCACCATTGCTCGAACAGGAACTTGCGGCCCGCCGAGATCATCAGCCCCCATTCCGGCAGCGGCGGCTGCACGCCGAGGCCAAGGAAGCCCAGACCCGCCGCCGTCAGGATCACCCCGGCCATGTCGAGCGTCACCCGGACGATGACCGAGGGCAGGCACATGGGCATCACATGCCCCCAGATGATGCGCGCGGCGCTGGCGCCCTGCAGTTTCACCGCCGCGATATAGTCGGAGTTTCTGACGGTCAGCGTTTCGGCCCGCGCCACGCGGGCATAGGGCGGCCAGGAGGTGAGCGCGATGGCCAGGACCGCATTTTCCATCCCCGGCCCCAGAACCGCGACCAGCGCCAGCGCGAGGATGAGTTTCGGAAAGGCGAGGAAAATGTCGGTGATCCGCATCAGGATCTCGTCGGTCCAGCCGCCGAAATAACCCGCGACCGTGCCGATCACCAGGCCGGCGACCGGGGCGGTCAGGATGACCAGCGCCACGATGTAAAGCGTGATCCGGCTGCCGAAGATGATGCGCGACCAGATATCGCGGCCGAAATCGTCGGTGCCCAGCCAGTTGCCCGCCGTGCCCGGCGGCAGAAGACGGCGCGACAGATCCTGCGCGATCGGGTCGTGCGGCGCGATCAGCGGCGCGAAGGCCGCCATGATCAGAAGCGCCACCGCAATCAGCAGGCCCATGACGGCAAGCGGGTTCCGCCTCAGGCGCAGCCAGGCCAGATAGGTTTGCGTCGCCCGCGCCTGCGCGCGCGATTTCGGGTTCTGCTCGCGCAGCCAGTCGAGTGTCCCGCCCATCAGCGCGCCCTCGGGTCGGCAAGCCGATAGAGAATGTCGGAGAACATGTTCAGCCCGATATAGACCACGCCCACCACCACCGTGCCGCCCAGAACCGCGGGCATGTCCGCGACCAGAAGTGCCGCGGTGATGTAATTGCCAAGTCCCGGCCAGGCAAAGATCGTCTCGGTCAGCACCGCGCCTTCCAGAAGGAAAGCATAGGACAGGGCCACGACCGTGATCAACGGCACCAGCACGTTGCGCAACGCATGGACCCAGACCACCCGCCGTTCCGGCATGCCCTTGACGCGGGCGGTGGTGATATACTCCTGCCCAAGTTCGTTCATCATGAAACTGCGGGTCATCCGGCTGATATAAGCCATTGAAACATAACCAAGAAGCCCGGCGGGCAGGATGATGTGGCTGAAAGCGTTGGCGAACATGTCCCAGCGGCCGTTCAGCGCGGTGTCGACCAGAATCATGCCGGTATATTGCGTCAACTCGAACTCCAGCATCATGTCGAAGGCCGCATCGAGCCGCCCCGGTCCGCTGACCCATTCAAGCTGTCCGTAGAAAAGCAGGAGCCCCATCAATCCCAGCCAGAACACCGGCATCGAATATCCCATCAGCCCGATCAGCCGCACCGTCTGGTCGAACCATGACCCCGGTTTCGTCGCCGCCAGCACCCCCGCCGGCACGCCCGCCACAACGCCGATGAGGGTTGCAAGCGTCGCAAGCTCCAGCGTTGCCGGGAAATAGCGGGCGATTTCTTCGATCACCGGTTCGCGGGTGCGCACCGACAGGCCAAGATCGCCCTGCAGCGCCTGCCAGACATAGATGCCGAACTGCTTCCACAGGGGTTCGTTCAAACCAAGATGTTCGCGCGCCGTGGCAATCTGCTCTGCCGTGGCCCGCTCGCCAAGGATCGAGGTGGTGGGATCGATCGGCACCACGCGCGAGATGATGAAGGTGACCAGCAACAGGCCCAGAAAGGTGACGAACAGCGAAAACAGGACGCCCGCGACCTGTCGCAGACCCTGCCAGAAACGCGACGGTTCCGGGATGTCGGTCATCGGTGAAACGGCGCGCCGGACGGATGCCCGGCGCGCCTTGTCCTTACTTGGTCACAAGCCAGTAGGCGGCGCTGCCGACCGCGCCGCCGGTCGAGAAGCCGGTGACGCCCGACCGCATCCCGGTCTGATAGGCGATCTGGTTCAGGATGATGAAGGGCGAGGTTTCGCGGTGTTTCTTCTGGATCGCGGCATACATCGCCTTGCGCTTCTCGGGATCCTTCTCCTCGACCGCGGCCTGGGTCATTGCGTCAAGCTCTCCCGGCTCATAGGCATTGCGCCAGGCGAGGTAGCCGATGTTCTTGTCCTCGTCCGCGTTGCCGGGGTTCTGCGCGAAGGTCGAGGCGTTGGTGTGCGGGTCGGGATAGTCCGGCCCCCAGCTTTGCAGCGTCGCATCATGCAGACGACCGCGGTATTCCTCCAGCTGCTCGGCGCCCTCGCCCACTTTCAGCTCGACCGTGATCCCGGCCTGACCGAAGGTGTTCTGGATCGACTGGGCCATGTCCATCCGGTCGGCCGCGTTGCGGACCGACAGGGTGACCTTCGGATCGGCAATGCCGGACTCCGCGACAAGCGCCTTGGCCTTTTCGATATCGAGCTTGTAGGGCGTATCATCAAGCGCACCCAGATAGCCCTTGGGCAGGAACGACTGGTGGACAACGTTCGTGCCCTTCAGGAACGTATCGACCATGCCCTGGTAGTCGATGGCCCAGCGCATCGCATCGAGGAATTTGCCGTTCTTGTAGTTCTCGTTCTTCTGGTTGAACGACAGATAGAAGATCTGGCCGCCGACATCCTGTTCGATCTTCACATCGGCATTGCCCTGAAGCCCTTCGATGTCGGTCGGCGTCAGTTCGCGCGCGATGTCGATGTCGCCCTTCTCAAGCATCAGCCGCTGGGTCGCGGCTTCGGGAACGTGCTGCATGAAGATCTTGGCCAGCTTCGCGTCGCCACGCCAGTGGCCCGCGCGCGCTTCCAGCACATAGCCTTCGTTGGGCTTGTAGCTTTTCAGCACATAGGCGCCGGTTCCGGCCGAATTGGCTTTCAGGTACTCATAGCCCATGTCGCCGTCTTTTTCGTTGGCCAACACCGTTTCGCGGTCGACGATGGAGGCCACGCCAGCGGTCAGGCAGTTGTAGAGGAAGGTCGGCGCATAGGCCTTGTCGGTCTTGATGATGACGTTTTCACCATCCGCGGTGATCATCTGATCGACGTTTTCCGGGGTCCAGCCGAACTGGCCCAGGATGAAAGAGGGCGTCTTGTTCAGCTTGATCGCGCGCTGCAGCGAAAAGGCCGCATCTTCGGCACGCAGGGGATTGCCGGAGGCGAAGGTCACGCCGGGGCGGATGTGGAAGGTATAGGTCGTGCCGTCCTCGGCCACGGACCAGTTGTCGGACAGGCCTGCCACCAGCTCGCGCGTCACCGGGTCGATCTCGACCAGCGCATCATAGGTGTTGTTGTTCAGATCGAGGCCGGAAAACTCATAGGCCTCCGCCGGGTCGAGCGAGACGATATCGTCAATCGCATCCGCGATCACCAGCGTATCGGCGGGCGTTTCGGCGAAAAGCGCGGTCGGTGCGGCGCTGATCAGAAGGCCTGCAATGGCAGCGGCCCCGAGCCGCCGCAGGGTCGGATCGAATTTCATCTGCAACTCCCTGTTATTTATGGCTTGGCAAAAGTTCACGGCGCTGGCGCCCGCCTTACCTGCGGGGATTGGGCATGATCGCTCTGAGTCTGTCAACAAATTTTGGTATTACTAAAATTTCCATGCCCGCCGCCCGATCCGGTGGTAAGGTCGGACGAGTCAGTTCCTCGAAAACCCCACCCGTCGACCGCCATCGCCGAGGGGGATTTTCGCGCCGATCCAGACGAACCAGCGACTTGCGGGAAAGGAAGCCATCGGCATGGACCACGACCAAAGTTCGGTCCTCACCCGCCTTGGCGCGACCCTGCGCGAGAAGCGCAAGGCGCTTGGCCTGACGCTGGTGGAGGTCGCCAACAGCGCCGGCCTCAGCGCCGGTTTCCTGTCGCAGGCCGAACGCGGGCTGGTCGCACCGTCATTGTCCTCGCTGCGCGGGCTGGCGCGGGCGCTCGACCTGCCGCTCTCATGGCTCCTGTCGCAACCCGAAGGCACCGACCAGCTGACCCGCCAGAGCGAGCGTGTGCTCTACGGGCCGGACCCCAGCGCCTTTCGCTATGAGCGCATCTCGGCGCGCTTTCCCGGCCATGTGCTGAACGGCGTCCTGATCCACGAATCCCCCGGCCACCGCAGCGAGCCGATCCGCCATGAAGGCGAAGAGCTGTTCTTCATCCTGCGGGGCGAACTGACGGTCGAGATCGGCGGCAGGGCGCAGGTGCTCAAAGCCGGGGACAGCCTGCATTTCCCGTCGAGCGATCTGCATTCGACCTGGAATCACACCGCAGGCGAAACCATCATCCTGCATGTCTGCACGATGGACGTCTTCGAAGACGCCACGCAGACGCTGAACGACACTCTGCGCCAAGACCTTGGAGGGACTCCGTGACGAGCGACGCACAGGGGCTGTTTGCCGCCCTTCACCACGCCATCTCGGACGCGGTCAGCATCAGGCTCTTCACCGTGACGGCGCTTGACCGTCAGGCGGGCCTGGCACGCCGGGTCTATACATCGCACCCCGCCGAATATCCGGTGACCGGCACCAAACCGATGACCCAGGACGACTGGAGCAGACACGTCATCGAAGGCAAACAAACCTTCGTTGCCAACCGCACCGCCGACTTCGCCCCCTATTTCAGCGATCACGCGCTGATCAACAGCCTCGGCTGTCAGTCGGCGGTCAATGTTCCGGTCATCGACGCGGGCCTTGTCGTCGCCACCGTCAACCTGCTGGACGTGGAGAACCATTTCACCCCCGACCGCGTGGCCAGGCTGAAGGCCCTCGTCGCCGAGCGCACGCCCGACATCCTGACCGCCCTGCGTTCGGATCCCGCACCCGCCGGATCTTGAGGTCAGTTCATCGGTGCGCCGCCCTGCCCGGTGCGGCGCGCGACATAGGCCACCAGTGCCTCGTCGATGCCGGGGTCGAGCGGCGGTTGCTCGTATTCCTTCAACAGCCCCTTCCAGACCGTGTTCGCACGCGCGCGCGCATCAAGCGCCCCATGTTCCAGCCAGGCCGGATGATTGTCCCAGTTCGACAGGATCGGCCGCCAGAAGGCATGTTCGTAGCGCGCCATCGTATGCGGGCTGCCGAAGAAGTGCCCGCCTGCGCCCACCCCGGCAATGGCTTCCTCCGCCAGATCGTCCGGCCCGGTGGCCAGCGGCGCGAAACACGACTGCATCCCCTGCAGCATCTCGGCATCGAGGATCAGCTTCTCCAGACTCGCCGTCAGCCCGCCATGCAGCCAGCCCGCCGCATGATTCAGCAGATGCGCCCCCCCGGTCAGCGCCCCCCAGATCGACATCTGGCTCTCATAGGCGGCCTGCGCATCGACCTCGTTCGCGCTGGTGACGTTCGACGACCGGAAGGGCACGCCGATATGGCGCGCCAGTTGGCCCGACACCTGCGCGGCCTTCACATATTCGGGCGTCCCGAAGGCCGGCGAGCCCGACCGCATGTCGACGTTCGACGTGAAGCCCCCGTACATCACCGGCACGCCCGGTCGCACGATCTGGGTCAGGACGATGCCGCAGAGCGCCTCGGCATGTTGCAGGACCAGCGCGCCGGCCAGCGTCACCGGCGCCATCGCGCCAGCCAAGGTGAAGGGCGTGATCACATTGACCTGGCCATGCGCGGCCATGGCCATCAGCCCCTCGGCCATCGGAATGTCGAGTTGCAGCGGCGAGTTGGTATTGATGATCCCCAGAAGGACCGGCCGATCCCGCAGCCCCTCCGCCGTGGTGCCCAGCATCAGCGCGGCCATTTCGATCCCGTCCATCGTCCGGGCGCGGCCCAGCGTCTGGGTCTGCCAGCTTTTGTCCAAAAGCCTTATCTGCGCCAGACAGATGTCCAGATGCCGGGTGTTGGCGGGCAGGTCCAGCGGCTCGAACGGGCCGCCGCCCTCCTGATGCAGGACATTCAGACTTTGCACCAACTTGATGTAATCGCACATTTCCGCGAAGGTGCCATCGCGGCGCCCCCGGTCATTGTCCATCACATAGGCCGGCCCGCCGACCGAGGCGAAGACACATTCATCGCCGCCAAGGCGCAGGGATCGCGCCGGATTGCGCGCCTCAAGCGTGAAGGCCGGTGGCACCGTGTTCAGGCGCTCCATGACCATCGCCGGATCAAAGCGGACCGTTTCACCGTCGGTCCATGCCCCTGCCGCCGCGAAGGCCGCGCGCGCGGCCCCGTCCAGCACCCGCATTCCGGTGGTTGCCAGCACCCTGAGCGCCGCCTGATGGATCGCCTCCACCTGATCATCACTCACGAACCGGATCGGGGCATAGGGGCGGGCGCACTGGCCAAACGGCATCTGGTGCAGGGTCGCCGTGCTCCGGTCAGGGCGGGCATTGCGACGGCGAAAGCGGGTGTGGGGCAGGTCTGGCATGATTACCTCGGGGTCGGGCGTTCGCGGCGGGGGGGAAGATCAGCGTCCTTTGTGCCAAAGAGGCGCGCGAAGCGGTGGCCGGAGTAGACCGCGTCCGCGATGGTGGAGGGTTGCAGGCAATCGCCGACACGGGCTGCCGTCACGCCGCTTTCCGTCAGTGCGCTATACAGCCGGTCGTCCGGCACCCGCCCGGTCACCAGTATCAGCGTCCCGCAGGCGACCTCGCTTTCTCGTCCGGTATAGGCGCAGGCAAGCCGCACAGTATCGCCAGCCTGCCCGGTCAGCAGCCGCGACAGATGCAGACGCACCCCAAGTTCCAGCAGCCGGGCCTGCACGAAGCCCTGCTCGTCGGTATAGGCGGTCCAGGACGATACGCTGGCCTCCGGACTCACCAGCGCGACCTCATGCCCGGCGCGGGCCAACCTCTCGGCAAGCGCGCCGCCCATGAAATAATGTTCGTCGTCGTAGATGATCACCGGCCCGGTGACGACTGCCCCGGCAAACACATCGTCCGGTGTCAGCGTCTTGGGGAAATCGCCGTGCGCCATACCCAGAACGCCGACACCATCGCGCCGCCAATGCGCGCCGGTTGCCAGCACGACATGATCGGCACCAAACGCCCGCACGTCGTCCACCGCCATCCGGCTGCCGGGGAAAAGCTGCGCGTTGGGCAGCTTGCCCAGCATATGCACCCGCCAGTCGCGCACCCTGATCCAGGTCTGCAGCCCCGGCAGGGTCGCCTCGCGCACCAGCCGCCCGCCCGGCGCCGCGCCCTGGTCGGCCAGCGTCACCTCCAGCCCCCGCCGCGCCAGCGTCAGCGCGGTCTCCAGCCCCGCCGGACCCGCGCCGATCACCAGTGCGCTTTCCCGGCGCGGATGGATCGTGACCCGTTCAGGATGCCAGCCCCGCCGCCATTCCTCGGCAATCGTCGGGTTCTGGGTGCAGCGCAGATGCACCGCCTCGTTGTTGGCGGACCGGCAGATGTTGCAGCCGATACATTCGCGGATCTCGTCGGCCCGCCCCTCGCGGATTTTCGCCGGCAGGAACGGGTCGGCGATGGAGGGGCGCGCGGCGCCGATGAAGTCCTGAATGCCGCGCCGGATCTGGCTGACCATCCGGTCGGGCGAGGTGAAGCGGCCGACCGACACGACCGGCTTTTGCGTCAGGCTTTTCACGAAGGCCACATGCTCTTCCTGAAACCCTTCCGCCGAAAACCGCGCCGATTTGGAATCATTGCCCAGCGCCCCGGCGATATTCACGTCCCACAGGTCCGGCAGATCGGCCAGCATCGCCACGATCTCGCGTCCCTCCGCGTCCGAGGTGATGCCCTCGGGTCCGTGCAGTTCATCCACCGCCAGCCGCACCGCCACGGCGCACCGGTCGCCGACCGCTTCCTTCGTCTCCTCGATCATTTCGCGGAGCAGGCGCACGCGGTTTTCGAGCGAACCGCCGTAGGCGTCGCCCCGGTGGTTGGTGCGCCGCGACAGGAACTGGAAGGGCAGGTAATCATGCCCGGCATAGACATAGATCAGGTCAAACCCCGCATCGCGCGCCCGGATCGCCGCCTGCCGCTGCCAGCCGCGAAAGGTGGCGATATCGGCCAGGTCCATCGCCCGCGCCGCCGTCGGCCGGTGAAAGAGTGCGGGCTGCACATCGGGCGCCAGCCCCGGAACCCGCGTCATCCGGTTGGAAGCATGCGCGCCGCCGTGCCAGAGTTCGATCCCGGCCAGTGATCCGTGGGCATGGATCGCGTCCGCCGTCAGCGCCAGCGCCCGCATGTCCTCCTCATCCCAGAGCGTCAGGAACCCGAAGGGGCTGTCGTCCGACGAGGGATGGATGGAGCAATATTCGGTGCAGACCACCCCCCAGCCGCCCTCCGCCTTCACTCCGCGCAACGCGGCGCTGGCCTGCGGCCGCTGCCAGCCCAGCCCGGTCGCGTGGGGTGTCTGGTAAAAGCGGTTGGGTGCGGTCACCGGGCCGATCCGGACCGGCTCGAACAGGATGGCGTGGCTGGGGTCCAATGGCACCTCCTTGCTGAACAACCGTATAGTAAGAAGATCGGCCCGTTCGGTCAAGACACCCGGCCGATTGACCGAGCCGCCCCTCTTTGTTATACGTTCATACAACAAAGAGGGCAGGATGACCGAAACAACCACCGACTTCCCCTTCCCGGTCGAGGTGACCGAAAACATCTTCATCCCGCTCCCGGATGGCACCCGGCTGGCGGCAAAGGTCTGGCGCCCGCGCGGCGCAGGCCCGGTGCCTGCCATCCTCGAATACCTGCCCTACCGGAAGCGCGAGGGCACCCGGTCACGCGACCAGGGGCTGCACATGTATCTGGCCGGGCATGGCTACGCCTGCCTGCGCCTCGACATCCGCGGCACCGGCGACAGCGAAGGGATCATCGACGACGAATATTCGGCGCAGGAATTGCAGGACGGCTGCGACGCGATCGCCTGGATCGCGGCACAGGGCTGGTGCGACGGCCAGGTGGCGATGATCGGCATTTCCTGGGGCGGCTTCAACGGTCTGCAGATCGCGGCACTTCAGCCCCCGGCGCTGAAGACCATCATCACGCTCGGCTCGACCGACGACCGCTATGCAACTGATGTCCATTACATCGGCGGCTGCCTGTCGAAGGACAATTTCGACTGGTCGGCGACCATGCTCGCCTCGAACGACCTGCCGCCCGACCCCGCGATCGTCGGCCCCGCCTGGCGGCGGATGTGGCAGGAACGAATGCAAGCCAACCAGCCCTGGGCGCACCGCTGGCTCGCCCATCAGCGCCGCGACGACTACTGGAAACACGGCTCGGTCTGCGAGGAGATCGGACGGATCACCCTGCCCGTCTATGCCGTGTCGGGCTGGGCCGACAATTATTCCGAAAGCATCCCCCGGCTTCTGGCCACGCTCAGCGGTCCGCGCCTCGGCCTGATCGGCCCCTGGGCGCATTCCTTTCCGCATGACGTGACGGTCGGCCCGGCGATCGGCTGGCTGCAGGAGGTGCTGCGCTGGTGCGACCATTGGCTGAAAGGCCGCGACACCGGGATCATGCGGGAGCCGATGCTGCGCGCCTGGATGCAGGACAGCGCGCCGCCCCGCACCTGCTACACCGAGCGCGCCGGGCGCTGGGTCGGCGAAGACCAATGGCCCTCGCCCCGGATCATCGACCGCAGCCTCTGGCTTTCCGGCACCGGCACCCTGACCGAAACACCGGGCATCGGCGCCGACCTCTCGGTCAACTCCCCCCTCACCATCGGCAATGCGGCGGGCGAGATCGGACGTTACGGCGAAGATGCCGACTGGCCGACCGACCAGCGGGAGGATGACGCGGGCTCGCTGGTCTTCACCACCGCCCCCCTGTCCGAGCGGCTGGAAATCCTCGGCGCCCCGCGCCTTCGCCTGCGTTTCACCTCGGACAGGCCGCAGGCGCTGGTCGCGGTGCGCCTGAATGACGTGGCCCCCGACGGCGCGTCGACCCGGGTCACGCTCGGCCTGCTGAACCTGAGCCACCGCGACAGCCACGAACATCCGACCCCGCTGACGCCGGGTGCATGGTACGAGGCGGAGGTCGAACTCGACGATATCGCCCATGCCTTTCCGGCGGGCCACCGGATCGCCGTCTCCCTCTCGACGACCTATTGGCCTATTGCCTGGCCATCGCCGGACCTCGCAACACTTACCATCGGAACCGGCGCCAGCCACCTTGTGCTGCCGGTGCGCCCGCCAAAGGCCGAAGACGCAGCGCTGCGCCCGTTCGGCCCGGCGGTCGGCGCCCCGCAGACGCCGACCAGCTGGCAATCGACCGCCCCCACCCACCCGCGTCGGGTGGTGCGCGACCTTCTCTCCGGCAAGATCACCGTCGACTTCCCGCGCTGGACCTACCTCTGCGACATGACCGACATCGGGATAACCCAAACTTCCTCCGGCTTTTGCCGCCATGTCATCAGCGAAGGCGATCCGCTCTCGGCCCGGACGGAAACCGGATACGAGGTGACCATCACCCGCCCGGACGGAAGCTTCGGCCACAAGAGCCACGGCACTCTTTCCTGCGACGCCACGCATTTCCTGATGGATACGGCTCTGACCGTTACCGAAAACGGCCAGCCGGTCTTTCAGCGCCACTGGCGCGAGAAGGTTCCCCGCGACATGGTCTGATCTCTGTCCCCGATCCTTTCACGGCGCACGGGGGCCAGCGGGGGATTTGAGTATTTGGGGCAGAGAAGAAGCAACCGGAGTTTCTTCCTTGCCGAAATACTCCCGCCGGAGGCTTCCCCGGTCGCAGGCCGCGCAACGTGGGCCGGACGGGCGCTGGCCCCTCAGCCATAGGTCCGTTCGGACAGCGGCAGATCGGCGATGGCCTTGCGCAGCATCGCCAGCAGCATCGCTTCCGCCGGGTTGGCGCGCGCCCTCGGGTGCCAGGCCAGATGCACGTCGACGACCGGCAGCCCCTCGAACGGCGGCACCTGCCAAAGCCGCCCGCGCGCCACATCTTCCGCGACCACATGCAGCGGCAGGGGGCCGATGCCCACCCCTGCCTCGATCATCCGCCTCACCTCCTCCAGATGGGTGGAAACGCCGATCACCCGCTCCTCCAGCCGCGCCGCGCGCCGCAGCGCCGCCACCGCATGCAGCGCGTCGCCGGCGCGGTCGGTCTGAAACGACACCGCCGCCTGCCCTGCCAGATCGGCAAGGTTCAGATCGCGCCGCCCGAACAGGGGGTGCGGCGGCCCGCAGAACAGGCCGAATGCCTCGCGATAAAGGACGGCGGTTTCCAGACCGGCCATGCGCTCGTTCACGAGACAAAGGGCAAAACTCGCGCGCCGCGCCGCGACAGTGGCCAGCGCATCGCGGCTTGCCATCACCTCGATGGTCAGCGTGGCCGACGGGTGCTCCTTGTGAAACTCGGCCAGCACCCGGTTGAAGACCGGGCTGACCACATGGCTGGCCAGCGCGATGGACACGGGACCAGACACCTGCCCCGCCGCCTCTGACAGGCTGCCCGCCAGCCGCAGGACGGCGGCGCGGACCTCCTCCGCCTCGGCCCGCAGTCGCTCGCCCGCGGGCGTCAGGACGAAATGGCCCGGCCCCCGGTCGATCAGCCGCGCGCCCACCCGATCCTCAAGCCGCCTGAGCGCGGACGAGACCGAAGGTTGCTTCAGGCTCAGCCGGTTGGCCGCGCCGGTGACCGACCCGGCCTCCGCCAGGGCCAGAAACAGCCGCAGGAGGTTCCAGTCCAGATCGCGGGCCAGTCGTTCGGCGGGGGACAGGCGTTGCATCATCATAGCCCATGGGAATGACAGGCATTCTGAATATCTATTTGATCAATGCCCTGCCAGTGGTTTCTATGGTCAAAAGGATATGCCCATGACCGACCTGCCCAATCACCGTTCGGCTCTTTTCTATCAGACCGACCACCCCCGCCCCGTGCTCGACCGGGCCGAGGGGATTTACATGTGGGATGCGCAGGGCAACCGTTTCATCGACGGATCGTCGGGGGCGATGGTCTGCAACATCGGCCATTCGAACCCGCGCGTGCTCGACGCCATGCGCCGCCAGATGGAGAAATCCACCTTCGGCTACCGGCTGCATTTCGTGACCGAGGCGTCAGAGGCGCTGGCGACAAAGACCGTGGAACTCGCCTGGCCCGGCATGGATCGGGTCTTCTTCGTCTCCGGCGGATCCGAGGCGGTGGAATCGGCGATGAAGCTCGCCCGCCAGTATGCCCTGGCCGTGGGGCAGGAAAGCCGCTGGAAAGTGATCTCGCGCTGGCCCTCCTATCACGGCTGCACGCTCGGCGCCCTGTCGATCACCGGCTATGACAGCCTGGCCGATCCCTTCCGCCCGATGATGGCGGACATGCCCAAGGTGCCCGCGCCGCGCGCCTGGCTGGACGGGCTGGATCCGGCCGATCCGGCAACCGGCCGGCATTATGCCGATCTTCTGGAGCAGAGGATTCTCGTCGAGGGGCCGGAGACGGTGTTGGCCTTCATCCTCGAACCGATCGGCGGGGCCTCGACCGGCGCGCTGGTGCCGCCCGCAGGATACATGGAGGCGGTGCGCGAGGTCTGCACCCGCCACGGCGTCCTGCTGATCCATGACGAGGTCATGTCGGGTGGTGGACGGACGGGCCGGTTCTTCGGCGGCCAGCACTGGACGGCGGCGCCGGACATCCTCGCCATCTCGAAAGGTTTCGGCGCCGGCTACGTGCCGCTTGGCGCGATGGTGGCGCGGGGCGACATCGTGGATGCGGTGCTGGCCAGGGGCGGCTTCCTGCATGGCTTCACCTATGCGGGCAACCCGCTGGCCTGCGCGACCGGTCTGGCCGTGATTGAAGAAATCGAACGCCAAAACCTGATGGATAAAGCCGTTTCGATCGGTGATCTTTTGAAAACAGAACTTCTGGCCCTGATGGACCGTTTTCCCTTCATTGGCGATGTGCGCGGCATGGGCCTCTTGCTTGCCTTCGAACTCGTGGCCGACCGCGCCACAAAGGAACCCTTCCCCGCCGCCTTCAAGGCCTTCGACCGGGTGACGGAGGCCGCCTATGCCCGTGGCCTGATCATCTATCCCCGCCGGTCGCGGGGCGGCTACTCCGGCGATCATCTGATCGTCGCGCCGCCGATGATCACGACAGCGTCACAGGTTGGCGAGATCATGGAAAAGCTGACCGACGCGCTGACCGACTTTGAGGGTCAGCTGCCCTCCCGCACCTGAAAGGAACCGTCCGATGTTGCGTGCCCTTCTTGCTGCCCTTCTCTTGGCCTCCGCTGCCGGGGCCGACGAACCCGTCCGGCTGAAAGTCCTGACCTTCAACATCTGGTATGGTGGCGATCAGGTGAATTTTCAGCAGGTGATCAAGGCGATCCGCGCCGCCGATGCCGATATCGTCGGCCTTCAGGAGCCGGACGGCAAGACCTTGGAAATCGCCGCCGCCACCGGGTATCCCTATGCCGACGTCCGCCGCCATATCCTGTCGAAATATCCGCTGTTCGACAGCGGCACGGGCCGCACGACCAGCCCCGGCGCGCCGCCCTATTCGACGGCAGGGCTTGACCCGGACCGGGTGCACGCCTGGGCGATGATCGCACCGGGCAAGGTGGTCGCGGTCGCGAACACCCACCTGACCTCCGATCCCTACGGCCCCGAACTCGTGCGCGACGGCAAGACCGCCGCCGAAGTGATCGCGAACGAGACGGAAACCCGCCTGCCCGAGGCCGAAGCCCTGATTGCCGGGCTGAAGCCGGTGATCGCCTCGGGTGCGCCGCTTGTCCTGACCAGCGATTTCAACGCGCCGTCGCACCGTGACTGGACCGATCTGGCGGCGCGGGCGCGCGGCCTGCCCTATCCGGTCGACTGGCCGGTCTCCAAGGCGATGGAGGCGGCGGGCTTTACCGATACGTTCCGCGCCGCAAACCCCACGACCATCGCCGTGCCGGGCCTGACCTGGACGTCCGGGCGCCCCGATCCCTATGTGCCCGCCGGGGAAACCCATGACCGCATCGACTTCATCTGGTCGGCCAATGCCAGGGTGATGGAAAGCGTGCTGGTGGGCGAGGCCGGAAATCCCGCCGTCGCGATCCAGATTTCCCCCTGGCCCTCCGACCATCGCGCCGTTCTGTCCACGCTCGAAGTCATCCCCGCCGATGCGCCGCCGCTGATCGCGGTCGAACCGACGCTGGTGGCACCGGGTGACAGCTTCCTGCTCAGGGTCAGCAGCCCGGCCGGGGCCACCTATTCCGCCTATGTCGTGCCTGCGGGCGCCAGCGCCGATCAGGCCCTGACCGGCATCGCCGATGTGGATCCCGCCGACCGGCCGACCGTCAGGCTTTCCACGCTCGGGCTGGCGCCCGGCGCTTACGACGCCGTGCTTCTGGCCGAGGAGGGCAGGGAACTGGCCCGCACCGCCCTTTCGGTTGCCGCGCCCGACGGCAAGGCGACCCTCGCGCTGGCGCAAGACAAGGTCACTCCCGGTGCGGACATCGCCCTGACCTTCGCCGGCGCGCCGGGCTTCAAGCTCGACTGGATCGGCATCTACCGGGCGGGCGAACCCTCGGTCTACAACTACCTCGGCTTTGCCTACACCGGCGCGCGCCACGACGGCGCAATCACCTTCCCCGCCGCCGACCTTTATGAAGAACTCGCCCCCGGCAGCTACGAGGCGCGGCTGATGTTCGACGACCATTACCGCACGCTGGCCATCGCCCCCTTCACCGTGACCGCCGAATGATGTCGAAGATCATCATCTCCTGCGCCGTCACCGGCTCGATCCACACGCCGTCGATGTCGCCCCACCTGCCGATCACCGGCGATCAGATCGCGGGATCGGCCATCGACGCGGCCAAGGCTGGCGCGGCGATCCTGCATCTGCATGCCCGCCACCCCGACACCGGCCAGCCATCGGCCGATCCCGCCCATTGGGCGGGGTTCCTGCCGGCAATCCGGCAAGGCTGCGATGCGGTCGTCAACATGACCACCGGCGGCTCGGCGGTGATGACGCTGGACCAGCGCCTCGCCGCGCCGAAACGGTTCCGCCCCGAGATGTGCAGCCTGAACATGGGTTCGATGAACTTCGCCCTTTACCCGATGGCCGCGCGGGTCAAGGACTGGAAACATCCTTGGGAAAGGCCGTTCCTCGAAAACTCTGACGATCTTGTTTTCAAGAATACACCCAAGGACATAGCTCATGTTCTTCATGAGATGGGCGAGGTGCGCGGCGCGCGGTTCGAATTTGAATGTTACGACATCGGCCATCTGACGATGCTTCGGCATTTCGTGCAGCGCGGCGCGGTCAGGCCGCCCTTCTTCCTGCAGTTCGTCTTTGGCGTGCTGGGCGGCATGGCGGCGGAACCCGATACGCTGACCCATCTCAAACGCACCGCCGACCGGATGTTCGGATCGGACTACCACTTCTCCGTCCTCGCCGCCGGGCGGGCGCAGATTCCCATGGCCACCATGGCCGCCGCGATGGGCGGGCATGTGCGCGTCGGGCTGGAGGACAACCTTTACCTGTCCAAGGGCGCGCTGGCCGAAAGCAACGCCCAGCAGGTCGGGCTGATCCGCCGGATCGCCGAGGGGCTGGGACGGATGGTGGCGACACCGGCTGAGGCACGGGTGATGCTGGACCTGAAGGGCGCGGACGGGGTGGCGTTTTGATCCGCTACCGCCCCGCGACGGCGACCGACGTGCCGCCTCTGCGCCGGTTCTTGCAGGCGCTCTCCGACCATGACGGCGGGCCGGAGGTCGCGTCCGTGGCCGCGCTGACGCAAGCCGGGTTCGGTCCGCGCCCGCTGTTCCACGCGATCCTTGCCGAACAAGCGGGTCAGACCCTTGGCATGATCCTCTATTTTCCCGAATTTTCGACCCATCGTGGCCAGTCGGGCCTTTACGTGCAGGACATCTATGTAAGCGAGGCCGCGCGGGGCCTTGGCGTCGGCACCGGCCTGCTCGCCGCCGCGATGCGCCAGCAGGACTGGGGCGCGGCCTATCTGACGCTTGGGGTCGATCCGGCCAACTCCAGCGCCAAGACCTATTACGCCAATCGCGGCTTCCGTCCGCGCGGTTACGAATTCCTCATCCTCGACGGCAGGGATCTGGAGGCGCTTCTCACATGATCACCGTGTTCGACGACGCCCAGCGCGCGCATGATCCGCAGTTCTTCCTCTCCTCCGGCGCGCAATACCCCTGCCCGGAAAAGCCCGCGCGGATCGACGTGCTGCGGGGCGCGGTCAGACGGCTGGGCGGCCCGGTAATGGCGCCTGCCGATGCGGGGCCAGACCCGATCCGCGCCGTCCATCCCGACCGCTACCTGACGTTCCTGCAAGGCATCTACCAGCGCTGGACACGGATCGAGGGGGCATCCGCCGAAGTCATCCCCAATATCCACCCCGCGACACGCGAGGACGGCTATCCCAAATCCGCTGTGGGTCAGGCCGGGTTCCACATGACCGACACTTCCTGCCCGATCGCGCGCCACACCTGGCCTGCGGCTTACGCCAGCGCCCAGACCGCGATCCACGCCGCCCGCCTGATCACGGGCGGGGAACGGGCGGCCTATGCGCTCTGCCGTCCGCCGGGGCATCATGCCTTCGCCGAACTGGCGGGCGGGTTCTGCTACCTGAACAACTCCGCCATCGCCGCGCAGGTGCTGACCGGCGCGGGCCGCCGCGTGGCGATCCTCGACGTGGACCTGCATCACGGCAACGGCACGCAGGGCATCTTCTATGACCGGGGCGATGTGCTGACGGTTTCGATCCATGTCCATCCCGAACGGTTCTATCCTTTCTTCTGGGGCTATCCGGACGAGACGGGAACCGGTGACGGCAGCGGCGCAAACCTCAACCTCTGCCTTGAACGCGGCACCGGCGATCAGGGCTTTCTCGCCGCGCTCGACATCACACTCGACCGGATCGCGGTATTCGGGGCGGACACTCTGGTTCTTGCCCTTGGTCTCGATGCGTTCGCGGGCGATCCGTTCGCCGGGCTGAGCGTCTCCACCGGCGGCTTTCGCCAGATCGCCCGCGCGGTCCGCAGGCTTGGCCTCCCCAGCCTGATCGTGCAGGAAGGCGGCTACCTCTGCCCGGAACTTGGGCAGAATCTGGAAGCCGTCCTGGGGGAGTGGATGTGACCGCACAAGGTTTCGGGCAAGCCCAAAGGCCGCTCATCGGTGTCTTTCTCATGCTGGCCGCCATGGCGATCCTGCCGGGCATCGACGTGATCGCCAAGAACCTGGGTCAGCAGGACATGCCCGTCACCCAGATCGTCTGGGCGCGGATGTTCTTCGGCGCGGTGCTGACCCTGCCCTTCGTGCTCCGGCAGGCCGGCCCCCGGTCATTGGTGCCGGAACGTCCGGTCTTTCACACCGTGCGCGCCGGTTTTCTGATGCTGGCGACCTTTTGCTTCTTCTCCTCGCTGAAGTTCCTGCCGATCGCCGATGCTTTGGCGATCTTCTTCGTTCAGCCCCTGGTCCTGACCGCGCTCTCGCCGTTCGTCCTCGGCGAAAGGGTTGGCCCTCGCCGCTGGGCGGCGGTCGCCGCCGGGTTTCTCGGCACCCTGATTATCATCCGGCCGGGCATTGGCGGTCTGAACCCCGGCAGTCTGCTGGCGCTTGCAGCGGGTACAAGCCTTGCGTTCTACTTCCTGATGACCCGGCGCATCGCCGGAAGCGCACCCGCGATGGTCACGACCTTTCACACCATGCTGATCGGCGCCGCCCTCTCAAGCGTCCTCGCGGCGGCGGTCTGGGTCAGGCCGGATGGCGAACAATGGCTCCTCTTCGCAGCGCTCGGCCTGATCGCAGGGCTCGGCCACTATCTGATCACCCGCGCCTACGATTTCGCCGAAGCCTCGCTGCTGGCCCCTCTGGCCTATACCGAGATGATCACCTCCGTCGCCCTCGGCTGGTGGTTCTTCGGCGATTTCCCGGATGCCTGGACCTTTGTCGGCGTGGCGATCCTGATTTCCTGCGCGATCTATATTTCGGTTCGGGAACGGCAGGCAGGTGCGGGTTAAGGGAGCGCTCAAACCGGCCGCAGGTGAACAAACCCACAGAACGCGCCGACAACTCATTGAAATATAGGTAGCGCCAGTACCCCGCCGTGGGACACTCCCTTGCCCAAGAAGAATGCCGCCCCGGTCGGGGCGGCATTCTTGCGGGTCGCGGCGGAAGCCCGAAAGGCTCAGTCCCGTGCGCGTTCCTGATAGCTGTAGTCTTCGGTATTGATCACGATCCGCGTGCCCGCCCCGATATGCGGCGGCACCATGACCCGGATCCCGTTCGAACAGATCGCGGGCTTGTAGGACGACGACGCCGTCTGCCCCTTCACCACCGGCTCGGTCTCGGTGATCTCGACCGTCACGCGCTGCGGCAGCTCGAGGGCGATGGCCACCCCTTCGAAGGTGCGCAGATAGACCTTGATCCCCTCGGTCAGGAACACCGCGTCGTCGCCCACGACATCGGGATGGACGGCAATCTGTTCATAGGTGTTCGGCTCCATGAAATGGTGCCCCTCGCCGTCGGAATAGAGATAGTCATATTCCCGCTCGTCCACGGTCGCCTTTTCCACCATCTCGGTCGTGCGCCAGCGCTCCGACACTTTCACCCCGTCCGAAATGCGGCGCATGTCGACGGAGGTGGTGGGCGTGCCCTTGCCGGGATGGAAGTTTTCGGATTTCAGCACCGCGTAAAGCTTGCCGTCCAGTTCGACGACATTGCCCTTGCGCAGCGACGAGGCGATGACTTTTACCATGCTGGTTCCTTGCAGTCTGTCCGGCCCTTGGCTAAGCCAAAAGCAATAGTCACGGGTCTGATCGGGCAGGCCTTAGCCGATCCCACCTGAAATCTCCAGCCGAAAGCGCGCCCCGCCCATGCCGCCCAAGACCAACCCCTCTCCCGCCTGGTGGCAACCCCGTGTCCATGCCGACCGGCGCCCGCTTCTTCTGACGCGCAACCGCATCCAGGCCGCGATCCGGCACTGGCTGGCCGAGCGGGAGTTCATCGAGGTCGACCCCGCCGCCCTGCAGGTCAGTCCGGGCAACGAGGCGCATCTGCACGGGTTTCAGACCGCCGCCATCGGCAATGACGGGCAGGCGCGGCCGATGTATCTGCACACCTCGCCCGAGTTTGCGATGAAGAAGCTGCTCGCGGCGGGCGAGAACCGCATCGCCGCCTTCGCCCATGTCTGGCGCAACCGCGAGCGCGGGGCGCTGCACAGCCCGGAATTCACCATGCTGGAATGGTATCGGGTGGGCGAGGATTATTCCGCTCTCATGGATGATTGCGCGGATTTCCTCAAGCTCGCGGCTCGCGCGGCAAAGACTGCCATCCTGCGCCATCGCGACCGGACCTGCGACCCGTTCGCACCGCCCGAACGGCTGAGCGTGGCCGAGGCGTTCGGGCGTTTCGCCGGCATCGACCTTCTGGCCAGCATCGGGGCGGACGGATCGACCGATGCGGCGGCCCTGGCGCGCGCGGCGCTGGGTGCCGGGGTCAGGACGGCCCCCGATGACACCTGGTCGGACATGCTGTCGCGCGTTCTTGTCGAACGGGTGGAGCCGAACCTCGGCCTCGGGCGGATGACCTTTCTTGACCGCTATCCTGCCGCCGAAGCCGCTCTGGCCCGCCGCACCGCCGACGACCCGCGTGTGGCGGAACGGTTCGAGCTTTATGCCTGCGGGGTGGAACTGGCCAACGGCTTTGGCGAGCTGACCAACCCCGACGAGCAGCGCCGCCGCTTCGGGCTGGAGATGGACGAGAAAGAACGGGTCTACGGTGAGCGTTACCCGCTGGACGAGGACTTCCTTCAGGCGCTTGCCCTGATGCCGCCCGCGTCCGGCATTGCCCTTGGCTTCGACCGGCTGGTGATGCTGGCCACCGGCGCACCGCGCATCGACGACGTGATCTGGACGCCGGTTGCGGGCTGAATGACGCTTGCCTGCGGGGACTGAACGCCTAGGACCAAACGCCGGTCAGCACGTTGCGCGTCACCTGTTCCACCGGCCGTTCGCGGGCAATCAGCCCTGCCACCCACTCGCAGGAGCCCGCATTGAAGACCGCCCCCCGCCCCCGCCGGTAGTCCGCCATGCAGCCATTGCCGCGCGAGGCGCGGCCCAGCGTCTCTGGCGTGACCTGGCGGTGGATGAACTGGGCGACTTCCTCGGCATCCAGATGGCCGATGAACGGATCGCGGTCATGCGGGCCGGTCGAATGGGACAGCGTCGTCGCCGGCGACAGGCCGACGATGGTCAGATCGCCCTCAAGGCCGGTGCCTTCGGCGGCAAAGGGCAGACCATGGGTCATGGTGTAGTCGACCCCGTCGACCTCATAGGCGAAGATCTTCGAACGCGCCCCCAGCAGGTCACCATAACCAAGGCCGGTGTCGCGCATCACCCAATGATCGGGCCGATAGATCGCGAAACCGCCAGAGCCGTGCGCGGCGCAGCGGCTCCAGCCCGCATAGACGCCCATGGCGCCGGTCAGGCCCATGGTCGCGACGGCAGGCCGGGCGACGAACGGATGATCCCAGTAGCTGGTCAGCCGCGTCCGGTCGGTGGTCATCGCCGGGTCTTCCGCCTCGGCCCTGGTCTTGAAGCAGGTCTGGGTCAGCAGGTCGTCCGAAAGCCGCGCCTGCCAGAAAAAATTGCCTCCGAACCGCGCCAGTTGCCCGCCCCGGTCGACCCAGCCTTCCAGATGGTCGCGCATCTGCCATGTCCAGTATTCGTCATGGCCGACGATCAGGGCGCGGCCGTAACCGTCCAAAAGCGCGGCATCGCGATGCAGGTCGTGCTGGGTGGCGTAGTCAAGCGCAATGCCCTGCCGCTCGCACCACAGGGCAAAGGGCCGTTCGAATGCCGCCCAGCCCGAGGAGGCATACTTCTTCGACACCCCCTTGGTGCGGGCATAGTCCATATGCGGATAGCGGGGTTTGGTCAGCAGGGGCGAGGCGTGCGGGACGCGTGGCGCATCCTCCGGCCAGCGCACGAACCCCGTGGCCCAGGGGCGGAGGAGCGAGACATGCGGCGCAAAGTCCGCGCCGCCTGGCCCGGTCAGCCCCTGATAATGGTTCGACCCGCCCCAGTCGTTGTAGGCGGCCCACGTGCCGGTGGCGAGCACCATGCAGATCTTCGCGCCGGGCCGGGCGGCCCGCAGCACGAACATATGCTGCGACTGGTGGCCGGGCACCGTCAGGGTGACGATGTAGACGCCGCTCTGCCAGCTGTCGGGGATGATCAGCACATGGCGTTCGGGCCAGCCGCAGCCGCTGACGGAACAGTCGGCGGGGGTCGGCGCGAAGGTCAGCGCGATTTCCGTGTCGAGCATGGTTTCAGGTGCAAGCCCGTCGCGGGCGATGGTCAGGCGCGCCTTCGGCGCCGAGGACATCACATGCAGCGCCAGCCGGTCGCCGGGGGCATAGGTCAGATGGTCCGTATAACCCCAGACCTGCGCCCGGTTCGGATCGGGCGAGGCCACCTCGAAATAATGGCCGGTGACCGGATCGCCATCGTCATGAGGCCCGGCGACAAAGAAGCCCCTCAGCGTCATCGCCCTGGTCCTTTCGCGAAAGCCCCGGTCAGGAAGGCCAGGCTCGCATCGAGGTAGATCTCGACATTGCTGCGCCGGAAGATGCCGTGGCCTTCGTCTGGAAACAGCATCGCGTGGTGCGGAACACCCGCCGCCGTCAGGTCGCGCACGGCGGCACGGGTGTTCTCCGGCCCGACATTCGTATCGGCCAGCCCGTGGACGACCAGCACATGGCCGCGGATATCGCCGACGCTATTGCCGGGGCTGGCGCTGGCATATTTCTCCGGCCTCTCCGCGGGTGCGCCGCCCATCATCTCCTCGCTGTAGGACTGGCCCCAGGGCATTCCGGTCGCCTCATAATCAAGGTCGAGCTTCCACATGCCGCACATCGGGATGGCGGCCACCACAAGGTCGGGCGAACGGGCGATCTGCCACCAGCTGGAATACCCGCCATAGGAATTGCCCGCCACCGCCACCGGGCCGGGAATGCCGCTGGCGAGCGCGGCCTCGATCCCGGCGCGGATGTCGATCTGTTCGCGACCGCCCCAGCCGTCGTCCTTGACCATCTCGCGCCAGCGGCGGCCAAAGCCGGTGGAGCCGCGATAGTTCGGGTCGAGGACGGCAAAACCGGACTGGACCCAGAAGCCGATCTTGGGGTTTGCCCAATCCTCCGAATGCCAGGTCGGGCCTCCGTGGATATAGGCGATCAACCCTTTTGGCTGGCCTTCGGGCCGGTAAAGCCAGCCCTGCACCGCTTCGCCATCCGGTGCGGTCCAGCGGAAATCGCGGGGACGGGCACAGGTGCGGCGCGGGTCGGGGGCGGCGGCGGCAAGGGTCTGGCAGGAGCCATCGGGCCGGATGCGAACAAGATCATGGGGCGCATCCGCGTCATAGGCCTCCGCCAGCCAGCCGCCATCGGGCAGACCCGCCAGAGGCAGCAGGCTGCGGCGCCCCGACAGGTTCGGCAGGGGGGCGAGCGCGCCGCCCCGGCGGATCAGCGCCATGGTGCGGGACTGATCGTGGACGATCAGGGCAAGCGCGCCCGCGCCGTTGGTCACCACGTCATGGGGGCAGAGGCCAGGCTCGCCTGCGATCCACTCGATGTTCCCGGTGGAGAGCGTGAGGATCCCGGCCCGGTCGCGCGCGCCATCGTCGGCAACAAAGGCGATCCTGGCATCGTCGAGCCAGTCGCCGGTCACCGGCGTCTGGTCACCAAAGGCGAGAACCTCGCGCAGGTCGCTGCCGTCGGCATTCAGCACCCAAAGCTGCGTGCCTCCGGGCGCCCTGAGCGTGCGCGGCCAGAGAAGCCGCCTGCCGTCGGGGGAAAGCCTCCCGCCGCTCGTGAAGGGCCTGTCGCAGCGCCGCAGGCAGGCGCGGCGGCCTGTTGCAAGGTCCTGTCGCCAGAGCCAGCCGCCCTGCGTCACCTCCGCCCGGTCGTAATCATGGTTCGCGACGAACCAAAGCGCATTGCCCTCGCGGGAAAGCGCGCCGCCATAAACATAATGCGTATCCTGCCGGGGCGTCAGTTCGGTCAGACGATTCCCCGCCGCGCGGTCCAGAAGCAGCAGGTGGTCGCGCTCGCTCGCATGGTGCGACTGGGCGAGGATCAGGCGCATCCCGTCATGGGACACATCGCGGATCAGGAAGTGATCCTGCCCCCGGGTCAGCCGTTCGGGCGGGGTGGCAGCGTCGGTGGGCGCGCACCAGACCTCCTCGGTCTCGCTCATGCCCGCCCAGCACCAGAAGGCCCAGCGCCCGTCCCCGGACGCGTGCACATTGGTGATTTGTGGCAGGGCGGCCCAGGCGCGGGCAAGGTCGGTCATCTCAGTCCTCGATGAAGTGGCAGGCGGCAAGGCGGTCGCCGAAAGATCGCAGCTCGGGCCGCTCGCCCAGGCAGCGCGGGGCCACGCGCGGGCAGCGGCTGGCAAAGACGCAACCGGGCGGGGGGGCGGCGGCATTGGGCAGATCGCCCGACAAGGATTGCCCTGCCCTGCCCTTTTCGCGCACGGGGTCCGGTTCGGGCACCGCCTGCATCAGCGCCTGCGCATAGGGATGCAGCGGGCCGGCATAGAAGGCGTCGCGCGGCGCCTGCTCCACGACCCGGCCCAGGCACATGACCATCACCTCATGGCTGATATGGCGCACCACGGCGAGATTGTGGGAAATGAAGATCAGCGCCAGCCCCAACCGATCCTGAAGGTCCATCAGCAGATTGACCACCTGCGCCTGGATCGACACGTCAAGCGCGGAAACCGGCTCGTCGCAGACGATCAGCTTCGGTTTGGCGATCAGCGCTCGGGCGATCCCCACGCGCTGCGCCTGACCGCCGGACAGTTCATGCGGATAACGGTCGGCGAAATCGGCGGACAGGCCGACCAGCCTGAGCGTCTCGATCACGCGGGCCCGCAGGTCGGCGCGGCCGAGACCGGGTTCGAACGTGGCAAGCGGGCGCGAGACGATACGACCAAGCGTCATGCGCGGGTCGAGCGCGGCGACGGGATCCTGAAAGATGATCTGGAATTCCGACCGGCGACGCCGCAGCGCGTCGGGCGTCATCCCTGCCATGTCCCGCCCCTCCCAGAGAACCTGCCCACCCGCAGGTTCGATCAGCCTGAGGAGCGCACGGCCCAGCGTGGACTTGCCGCAACCGGACTCACCCACGATGCCCAGCGTCCGGCCTGCCTCAAGCCGGAAGGAAACGTCACGCACGATCGGCAACAGGCGCGGCGGGCTGAAAAGGCTCGCGCCGGCAACGCGATAACCCACGTCCAGATTGCGCGCTTCCAGAAGGGTCATGGACGGCCCCCGATCAGATGACAGGCGCCACGATGCTCCGGGCCGACAGGCACCAGCGGCGGCTGGCGTTGGTCGCAGACCGGCAGTTTGACCGTGCAGCGCGGCGCAAAGGGGCAAGCGTCCAGCATCGCGCCGCCGGAACGCGGCGTGCCGGGGATCGTGCCCAGCCGGTCAGTCAGCACATCCGTCAGGCGCGGAGTCGCCGCCAGAAGGCCCTTCGCATAGGGATGCGCCGGAGCGTCAAACAGCGTTTCTGCGCGGGCCTCCTCCATCACGCGGCCGCCGTACAGCACCAGCACCCGGTCGCACAGGCGCGCCACGACCCCCAGATCGTGGGTGACTAGGATGATCGCCGTCCCGGTTTCGCGCCCCAGTTCCGCCATAAGGTCCAGAACCTGCGCCTGAATGGTCACGTCGAGCGCCGTCGTCGGCTCGTCCGCGAGCAAAAGCGCGGGGCGGGCCAGAAGCGCCATGGCGATCATCACCCTTTGCCGCATCCCGCCGGAAAATTCATGCGGATAACGTTTCGCGCGGTTGGCCGCATCGGGAATGCGCACCCGGTCGAGCATTCCGACCGCCACATCCCAGGCCGCCGCCTTGGTCAGGCCCTTGTGGACCCTCAGCCCTTCGGCCAGCTGGTCGCCGACGCGCATGTAGGGGTTGAGCGAGGTCATCGGATCCTGAAAGATCATCGACAGGGCCGCCCCGCGCACCTGATCAAGCGCTTGCGGCGACAGGGACAGCAGGTCGCGCCCCTGAAACAGCGCCTGGCCGGTGGCCTGGCCGTTGCGGGCCAGAAGCCCCATCAGGGTGAAGAGGATCTGGCTTTTCCCCGATCCGCTTTCGCCGACGATCCCGAGAACCTCGCCCGGTGCGACATCGAAGGAAACCCGATCGACCGCGCGCATCATCCCGCCCGGCAGGCGGAAGTCGACACAGAGGTCGCGGACGGAGAGGAGCGGCTCAGCGGTCATTCGGATCAAAGGCGTCCCTCAGCCCGTCGGCGATGAAGTTCAGACAGAAGAGGACGATGGCCAGAAGCGTGCCGGGCAGGAGGAGAAGCCGCAGGTCGGTATCCATCGCGGATGTGCCCGACTGGATGAGATTGCCCCAGCTGGCCTGCGGTTCCTTGATGCCGATGCCGAGGAACGACAGGAAACTTTCCGACAAGATCACCTCCGGCACCAGAAGGCTGCCATAGACGATCACCACCGAAATGCAGTTCGGCACGATATGTTCGAGAACGATCTGCCAGGGCCTCATTCCGCCTGCCCGCGCGGCTTCGATGAATTCGCGGCGGGAAAGCGACTGCGCCTGCGCGCGCACGATGACCGCGGGGGTCAGCCACAGGGTAAAGACGATGGCCGCAAACAGGGCGGTGTTGCCGCCGCCGAACAGCAGGCTGAGGAGGATGACGAGGATCACATAGGGAAAGCCGAAAAGCACCTCGACCAGGCGCATCATCACCCGGTCGGCGCGTCCGCCCGCGTAACCGGCGATGGCGCCGTACAGCACGCCGATCCCGCCGGCGACCGCCGCGCCGAGAAAGCCCACGGTCAGGGAGACGCGCCCACCCTCCAGCACCCGCACCAGAAGATCGCGGCCGAAATCGTCGGTGCCGAAAAGGTGGGGCGAGGAAAAGTCGATGGGGGCGGAGATATTGTCGAAATCCGCATCCTCGCCGGTGAAGGGGAAGGCATAGGGGCCGACGAAACAGATCAGGATGATCGCGGCCAGCACCCAGACCGACAGCATGGCCAGCCGGTTCGCGGCGAAGCGGCGCAACTGCAGCCGGAAGGTCGACAAAGACCGGGGCGCGGCGGCGTCAGTCGGCATGGCGCACCCGGGGGTCGATCCAGCCGCGCACCAGGTCGGTGAGGATGTTGAACAGGATCAGCAGGCCGCCGTAGACGATGGTGATCCCCATGACCAGCGGATAGTCGCGGTTGAGCGCGGCATCGACGAAATGCCGCCCGATGCCCGGCACGGCGAAGATCGTCTCGATCAGGATGGAGCCGGTGATGATGGCGGCGGTCGCAGGCCCGAGATAGGCGATGACCGGCAGAAGCGCACCGGTCAGCGTATGGCGGACCAGGGTGCGCCGCGGCCCGATGCCCTTGGCGCGCGCGGTGCGGACGTAGTTTTCGCGCATCACCTCGATCATCGAGGTGCGGGTGAGGCGCGAGATATAGGCAATGTTGGGAAGCGCCAGCACCAGGACCGGCAGCACCAGCGTCCGCCAGCCCCCCTCCGACCCGCCGACCGGCAGCCAGCCGAGTTTCAGGGCGAAGACCACCTGCATAAGCGGCCCGATCACGAAGATCGGGATGGCGATACCCACCACTCCGACGATCCCCGCCAGATAGTCGGTCGCGCTGTTGCGCCCGAGCGCACCCGCGACGCCAAGACCGATCCCGACGAGCGCGGCCACGATGATCGCCCAGAAGCCGATGGCCAGCGAATAGGGCAGGCCCGACGCGATGATGTCGCCCACCGAATAGTCGCGAAACCGGGTCGAGGGGCCGAGATCCAGATGCAAAAGCCCCCAGACATAACGCCCGAACTGCTGCCAGACCGGTTCATCCAGATGAAATGCTTCCTGAATGTTGGCCAGCACCTCGGGAGAAACCTTGCGGTTGCGCGAAAACGGGCCGCCGGGCGCCAGTCGCATGACGAAAAAGGTCAGCGTGACCAGCGCCGCCAGCGTCAGCCCGCCCTCCCACAATCTTTTTCCGACGAAACGCAGCATGTCCCATTCGGCGAACCGGGCGCGCATCGGCGCGCCCGGCCTGCCCCTACTCCAATGTCAGGAATTGCGAGTTGTTGTAGCCTGCGACCGACGCTTCGAACCCTTTGACATTGGGTTTCACCAGATGCCGGTAGGGCTCGATCGACACCGGGGCGAAGATGTAATCGTCGAGCAGGATCTTTTCTGCCTTGGCCAGCGCGATATACCGCGATGCCTTGTCCGGAAGTTGGGCGGCCTCGTCCATGGCCGCGTCATATTCCGGTTTCACCCAGTCATAGCCGGGTTCAGCAGATGGCCGCATGTAGGAAAGAAACGTTTCCGGTCCGGCGAAATCGCCCACCAGATTGTCGGCGAACACATCCCAGTCGTCTGTATAAAAGAGGTCAAGCCAGGCTTTGCGTTCCTGCGCGTTCACCTCTGCCTCGACTCCCAGGACCTTCTTCCACATCAATGCGATACCCTGCGCACGACGGCTGCTGGTTTCGGCGACCGTCGTGGCGATGCTGACTTTCAGCGGATTATCGGGCCCGTAGCCGGCCTTGGCATAAAGCTCCTTGGCCAGGGCTTCGCGTTCAGCCTGCGTCATTGTCGCTTCGGCGATCTGTGGCCCCTGATAGGCAGCGTCAAAGCCGCCTGCGAAGGAGAAATCCGGGATGCCACCGGCCTTCACGATACTGCCTTCCAGAACCTCCCGGTCGATTGCCAGGGTCAGGGCGCGCCGCAGATCCAGGCTCTTGAACGGCTCTTTCGACAGGTTGAAGCTGTAGTAGACGACATAGGTAGAAGGAAAGACCCGCAACTCGTCCGCCATCGTCTGCCTCAGCTCCTCAAGCTGATTGACCGGCACGTCATAGGTGATGTCGATCTCGCCCGCTTGATACCGCTTGAGTTCGGTCGAGACATCTTCGGTCACATGATACTTGACAAAGGGAATGCTGACGTTCGCCGCGTCCCAATAGTTCGGATTTCTCTCAAGCAGGACGTGGCTTTGCGGCACGACCTCCTTGATGACATAGGCCCCGTTCGTCACGACCTTGGCCGGATCCACGAAGACGGCCGCCCCCCCTTCGGCAAAGCTTGGCCCGTGCAGCGGCGTCACCTGGAAAGAGCCCATCAGGTCGAGCATGTGCGGCGCGGGTGTCAGCATCTCGATCACGACGGTGCGTGCGTCGGGCGCAGTCACGCCAACGGTCGCCGCATCCTTCGTCTCGCCATTGGCAAATGCCTCGGCGCCTTTGACCTGTATGGTCGAGTAAAAATAATAGCCCTTCTCCGACGCGGTATCGGGATTGAGCGTGCGGATGATGCCGTTCACGAAATCCTGGGCCGTCAGCGGATCGCCGTTCGACCATTTCAGCCCGTCACGCAGACGGAACGTGTAAGTCTTGCCGTCCGCGCTGACTTCCCAGCTTTCGGCGGCGCCGGGAATGACCTGCCCGGTGCGGTCGAACGTGACCAGCCCCTCATAGGCATCGGATTGGATCCAGCCGGCCGCCGCATCGAAATTCACATGCGGGTCGAGCGACGACCACTCGGACCCGACGCCCCTGTCCAGCGTTTCATCCGCCAAAGCCGGCACCGCCAGAGCCAGCGTCGCGGCAAGCACCAGACCGCCCAGCGCGGTCGACATCAGTTTACGCATCATCTCCTCCCAAGTTCGGTTCACCTCAGTCCGAAAGCAGTTCCCTTTCGCGCGCCACTTCGGCCCCGGCAACGTGACAAAGGCCCTGCCCCCTCAGCGCGACGCGCCACAATTCCTGGCGGAAGAGCAAACCGTCGACCGGGCTGATCAACGGCGCGCGCGTCCGCGTCACGGGGTCGGTCACATGGCCGATCACCTCGCCCCGCGCCACCTCGTCGCCGGGCAGGCGCGACCAGGTGACGATGCCGCCCTGCGGGGCAAAGACCTCCAAAGCGCCGCCCAGCGGCAGGTGCTCGGCGTCCGCAAACGCGGGCGCCCGGGCCGCACCAGCGGCGACCACGCCGACGGCGGCCAGAAAATCCAGCAGGTTTCGGGCATCCGCCGCGGCCAGATCATCACTGACATCGAACTGCCCGCGATATTCGAGCGTCGTGGAAAAGCAGGCCATCGGGATCGGATGGCGGTCGCCGAAGCGCTCGGCCAGCCTGAGCCAGGGCACGGTGTGCGCCTCGTCAAACGCATTGCCGCCCGACACGGACTGCACCAGCGCCAGCCTGGCACCGACCGACCGGCACAGAAGCGACGTATCGGCGGGGCGGACGGTGGAGGCATAAAGATGCATCACCGCATGATGATCGCAATGCAGATCCAGCACATAGTCAGCGTCGCAGGACCAGCGCAGAAGCTGCAGGCGCAGGTCTTCCCCGTCGGTCTTTCCGTCCTTGCGATCCAGCGCCGCCCGGAATGCCGCGCGGATCGTTGCCCGATTTTCATCGGGTGATTGGGTCAGGCGACCTTCCAGATCGTCCGCGACCAGTCTGTCCAGTTCGGGATAGAGCCGGTTGAAGTTCTTCGATGTGTCCGCATCGAACCGGCCCTGCGGTCGCCCGTGTTGCCATTGGGCGAGGCCGATCGGGTTGGCCACCGGCACCACGCAGACGTCGCCCAGGATCTGTCCTGCCGCCTCTGCCCGGTCGAGAAGGTCGAGAAGATGCTGCAGGACCAGCACGCCCGGCATTTCATCGGCATGCAATCCGGCCTGCAGATAGGCACGCGCCCCCCCGCCCTGTCCTTCGTAGCGGCAGGCCACCAGCGTGCGGGTTGCGCCGGGACTGTCGCCGCGAAGGGGGTGGGTCACGACTTTCATCCCCCAGGTCCCTCCTGCGAGGGCAGGGGGCCGACGAACGGCTCCAGCAACCTGGCGCAGGCCCTGCGGGCGCGTTCGGGGCTGAGCGTTTCGGGGCTGATGCAGAGCTCCAGCCACAGCCCGTCAACCAGCGCGATGACCGATACGGCCAGTTCATCCGCTGCCGCAATCCGGCCCGCCGCGCGGGTCTGCGCCGCGATTGCCGCCTCGACCGTCGCGCGGTAGCGGTCATAGAGCACGCGGTGTTCGGCCTGCAACGTCGGGTTCGTGGCCACCTCGCCCCAGATCGCAAGCCAGACGTTGAGGCTTTCACGGCTGTAGTTGGCGGGCGAGAAGAGATGGTCGAGAAGCTGCGCGAGCGGCAAGGGCGCGCCATCCCTGGGGCCGATCACCGCAAGCAGGGGCTGGTAGGCGGCCGCGTAGACCTCGGCCAGAAGCCGGTCCTTCGATCCGAAATGATGCGTGATCAGCCCGCGCGAGGCACCGGAAATCTTGCAGATATTGTCGACGGTAAAAGCGCGGATGCCCCCCTGGGCCAGACAGGCAAGACCAGCCTCGACCAACATCCGCGCACGGACTTCGCTGGTGTAGCGGCGATAGCGGGGGGCGGTTTCCTCCATGTCAGCGCTGCCCCGACGGAAGGGAAAGGTCGCACCAGAATGGGGCCGATGGCACTGTCGCGGCGATCATCATTCGCTCCTTGTTGAATGACTATGCAACAGGCGGCGGTCGGCTGACAACTCTTTTCTTGCCGCCGCACCCGCGGCCTGCACCTTGCCTGACCGGACGGGGTTTGAAACCTGAACCTTCGGTGTTAGACTTGACGCGAGGGGAACAGGGTGCGGCCTTCTGCCAGCCGTGCGCGCCGCTTTTCGCCAGTGCGATGGCGGGGGCCTGTTCTTCGATGGGGGGCTGAAATGACGAAGGGTGCGACAGAAGTCGCGGCCTCGGTTGGTGACGAGGAAACGGTTACAGCAGAGGCGATGCTGCGGTCGCTGACGTTTCAGCAGCGCCTTGATCAGGCGCGTGCTCAGCGCGAACGTGCGCTTCAGGCAAGGGGCCAGGACGAACTTTCGCCGGCAACCCTGAGCAAACCCTGGGAAAAACCCCTGCCGGCCCGCGATCCGGCTGGCGGGACGCAGCCTTCGCGGCGGCTGGAGCGCACCGCGCCGACCTTGTTCTTTCCGTCAGGCTCGGCTCCCGCCCCCGTCGCCAACCTGGCCAATTCCGCCGCACCCGCGCCCGAAGCCGCGCGCGCGGCCAGCCGGTCGCCCGCGCCCGCGGCGCATCGCTGGCCCGCCCTGCCGAAGTCGGGCTTTCTGCGGACCGCGATCGGCTTTTCCCTTGGGCTTGGCCTTGGACTGGGCATTGCCCTTCTTGCCCGCCAGCCGGACCCGACCGCGACAACGGCATCGCCCCCCTCGGCCGCCGCGCCGGCCACCGGGGTCGCCTCAGGGCGGACAAGTCCGCCTGCCGACGATGCGGCCCTGTCTGGCGCAATGGCCGCGGCCAGCCCGCTTGCCGGACCCGGGCAGCCGGACGTTGCGCTGATCACGCCCGCGTCGGTCGAAGCCCGGCCCATGCCGTCCCTTGCCGCTGCGCCCGCCGCAGCCGCGCCGGAAACGCCGCCCGACCGACCGATGGCGACGGCCGCAACGGCCCCTTCGATCTGGTGGCCCGAGGCCGCAGGCCTTCCATCGGTCGCCGGGGAGCAGGTCCCCTCAACGCCGCCCCTCGACACTGAGACCATCATTGCGGCCCGTCCGCCGTCGCAGATCGGCCCGGCTCCCCAGCCCGATGCCCTGTCCCGATATGGACAGGAGTCGCGCCAGCAGCCTGTGGCTGACCCGCTACTCCCCTATGCCGGGTTGTCGGTCAAGATCCTCAGCGCCGCCGCGGCCGATACCCCCTCGCTGACCGCGCTGGCGACGACGCTGCGCGACGCCGGGTTTCCGGCCGCCGCCATCGGCCAGGTTTCCTACCGGATCAGCCAGACGCATGTGCGCTATTACTATGCGGCTGACGCCGAGGCGGCAGCGGCCATCGCGGGGCGGCTGGGAACCGGTGCGCGCGACTTCTCGCAGGCCGCTCCCCTGCCGCCCGAGGGCCTGATCGAAGTCTGGGTGGCCCCGCCATCTGGCGGGGACGCTCAGGTCGCGCCCCCCGCTGAAGCAACGCCAAAACCCGTGCCGGTCAAGACGGCCACCAAGAAGAAGGCTGCCGCCAAGAACCCGCCCAAGGCCCCCGCCCCCGACGTGACCGAGGACGCCGAAGCGGCGAGGGTCAAGGCCCGGATCCTGCTCTTGCTGCAAGGCAGCGGGACGCCGTGAGGCCGGTGCCCGCACCAGTTCACCGATTTTCCAACGGAACCACCCGCCATGCCCGACCCCAGACTCACGGCCATCATCACCGCCCTCATGCTGTCCGCGGGCGCGGCCCCGACCCATGCCGAATTCTCGCTTGACGAGTTGCAGTTGATCGAGCAGCTGGTGCTGGCCAAGGATATGGCCGGCCTTGGCCGTCTCCTGGCGACGAACCCCGATCTGATCCGCGGCGACGATCCTCTGGCCCGCGAACTGCGCGGCTTCAATGCCTGCTATCAGAACGGCTCGCTCGACTGCTTCGCCTCGCCTCGCGTCGTGCGCACCGTCCGGAGCCAGGCAAGCGGTGAGCCCGCGTTCGTCTACTGAGGCATGGATCCAGCGGCGCAGGTCGGTTCAATCACATGACAAAGCCAACACTGGCCTACCTGCTCGACCCGCGCTTTCCCGGCGGCAGTTCGGCGGCGGTCGCCGCCGAACTGCCGGTGGCCGCCGATCTGGCCCGGATCAGCGTTCACGCCCTGTCGAGCCGCATGTTCAGCGGCGGGGCGCCCGCCCCGGTGCTGGCTGACCGGCTCGACCAGCTGGGCCTTCCGCTTCGGTGGGACAGCCCGGTGATCGGCGCAGAGACGATCCTCTTGCACAACCCGTCCTGCCTGCGGTTCCAGAACCGGCTTGAGTGCCGGATGATCTGTCGTGACCTGGTGGTGATCACCCATGAGAATTTTTACAGACCCGGCGAAGAACCTGCCTTCGATGTGGCAAAGTGCCTGGACCAGATCTCGCGGGCGTCGCTTTCGACCTGCCGGTGGCTCGCGCCGGTCTCGCCGCACAACCGGGCCACTGTGGAACGCTGGCTGGCCCGGAACGGCAACCCCGCCGGCTGGCGGCTTCTGCCGTGGGACTGGTTCAACATCTGCGAGTTCCCCACACCCGAGACCGCAACCGGCATTCCGCGCGACCGGCGTGGGCGACTGTCGCGCCCCGGACCGGAGAAGTTCCCTTCGCTGGACGATCTCGACCGCTGTTTCCCGCCGCATGCCGCCGCCAATGTCATCCTCGGGGCAGACCTTCTGATCGATGGCGGTCTCGGACGACCGCATTGGCAGTTGCATCGGTTCGGCGCCTTGCCGGTTGGGGAATTCTTCGAGAAGGTCGATTTCATGGTCTATTTCACCGCGCCGGCCTGGCGGGAAAGTTTTGGTCGGGTTCTGGCCGAGGCGATGGGCGCGGGCAAGGTCGTGCTGACCGATGCGGCCACGGCCCAGCCCTTCGGCACGGGGGTCATCGCCTGCACCCCCGCCGAGGTCGACGAGATCATCGCCCGGCATGTCGCGCGCCCCGACGTCTTTGCCGCGCAGGTTCGGCGCGGACGGGATCGGCTGAAATCCTTTTCCGGGGCAGAGTTTGCCCGCCGACTTGCCGATTTCATCACCCACCGGCAGGAGCGCGCGGCATGATCTGTCTGATGCCTGCCGAACAGAGTCCCGCGATGATCGACGCCTGCCTGAACCTCGCCCGGCAGCTGGCGGCCGCCGGGCAGACGGTGCGCCTCGACGCGGCCCTGCTGCCCGCCGACCTGCCGCGCGGCCAGAAGTATGAGGCGACGGTTCACGCCGCCGATCCGCTCGCCGGTCCCCCGGTCGGCCATTTTCTTGTTGTCGGGGCAGAGCGCCTCACGCCGGAGGCAACCAATCGCCTGCGCCAGCTCACCCAGGCAAAGCTGCTCGCGCCGGTGGTTGCCATCGGTCGTTATGCCGAGCCGGGCAGCCGGTTCGCGACCCAGGCCAAGCTGGCCTACGCAACGGGAGCCGAGCCGGTGATGGTCGACCTTGACCAGCTTCTTGGCCCGCCCGTCATGGCAGGGTGCGCGACGCCCGCCCTTTGCCCCACGCCGCCGCCCGCGCGCGCCGGTGGCGGCCCAACCACCGTGCTGGTTCACGCCACCGCCGAACGGCTGGCCAATGCCGTCGTGCTTCAGGCGCTGTCGGTGCTGCGGCTTCAGCCCGGCCTGCGGGTGATCATCCTGCCTGAAACAGGCGGTCACGACCGGCTGAAGGACGGGCCGGAGGCCGCGCTTTCGCCCACCGACTCGTGCGAACTTGCACCCGATGGCTTTGCCAATCTCGCCGATGCGGCGGCCTTTTTCGACGCCCCGGCCGGGGACGAACGGCTGGCCGGCATTATGGTCGCGATGATCGGTCAGGGCAAACCGGTTCTGGACTGCACCGAAGCACGAACCCTGCACGCCACCGGCGCGCCGGTCCTGAGCGGGCCGGACGAACCCGGTGCGCTTTGGCCCTATCTCGAACGGACCGTACTGCCGAACCTGGGTGAAATCGCCCGGTTCATCACCGCAAGCCCCTGGTTCGAGCGTCATTCCCTGCTCCGCTTCCTCAGGGCCGCCGGGATTACGCCCGTCATCGCCGCGCCGGACCCGAAGCGCGGCAACCTCGCGCCGTCGGAAGGCGAACCGGACCCGCGCCGGACCATCTTCCTGCCAACGAACGGGGTTGGCCTTGGCCATGCCCAGCGCGCGGTCCTGATTGCCGGGGCGATGCACGAAGCGCCGGTCGCGTTCGCGGCTTTTCCAAGCTGCGTTCCACTGATTCAGGATCACGGCTTCGATTGCCTGCCGCTGGTGCAGAAGAGCCCCGACCATGCCGATCCCTATGCCAATGACATCCTGAATTACCGTCGGCTGACCCGGCATGTGACCGCCGATGACCTGCTGGTCTTCGACGGCGGTTTTCTGTTCGAGTCCGTCGTCCGCATCATTGCGGAGAAGAACCTGCGGGCGATCTGGGTCTGCCGTGGCCTGTGGCAGGCCGCCCAGATGGAAGATCACCGCCGCCTGCAGCGAGGGCGCGCGGCGCTGTTCCAGCGCATCATTCAGCCGCTGGAGGCCTTCGAGGAACTGAACGAACCAATCCACTATGGCAGCCCGGTCCGTGCCGTCGGCCCCGTCGTCCAGGATGCACCGGTTCCGGTTGGCGTGGCGCAGCAGGTGCGCCGCGCTCTGGCGCTCGGGCTTGGCCGCGATTTTGGTGAACTGGTTGTCACCATGCTTGGGGCCGGGCATGCCGCCGACCGCAGCGCCCAGACACAGGCCCTGTGCGCATTTTTCGAACGTCGGCCCGACTGCCTGCATCTGGTCGTGACCTGGCCGGGCGCACCGATACCTCCCGGGCTGTTTGCCTGGCAGAACACCCGTGTGGTTCAGACGCGGCGCGCGCTTCACCTGGCGCAGGTGGCGGACATGGCGGTATCGGCGGCGGGATACAACTCGTTCCACGAACTCCTCTATCACGCCGTGCCCACCATCTTCATCCCGCAGATGTCGCCCATCATGGACGACCAGGTCCGCCGTGCAGGTGCGGCGGCACGGCGCGACCTGGCTGTTGCGGTCGAACCTGAAGAACTGCTCCGCCTGTCGCGCGAGGTGCACGCGTTTCTCGATGATGGAAAGGCTGCGGCGATCCGCGCCCGGCTGCGGGCCCACACCCTGCCCCCGCGCGGCACGGCCGCCGCGGCGGCATTGATCAAGGCAGAAGGAGGTATCCGATGAGCAGGGCTGATTGGCTACAACGCGCGGCGCGCATCACCCCGGACCATCCCCTGGATCTCGACGGAATACTGCCCGCGCCGAGCCTGCGCCGGGGCGGCTTCAGCGTTCTGGCAGCCGACACGCCGCCCGCCGGTCCGCTCTGGCCGCGGCCGGGTCCCGGCGGCACGATCGGCGTGCGGGTCACCCATCCCTTGCACGACACCGCGCATGTGGCCGCGCGGCTGGCGGCAGCGGCGGTCGAACGCGAGGTGACCCCGATCATCCTTTCCGCCCTGCCCCTGTCAGGTTTTGAGCAATATGGGTTCCGCGTCGAACGCCTGCCGGACGGGCCGGAAGAGGTCGTCAGCGCCTTCGAGCAGGAACTGGCGGCCTTCTGGTCGCTGGCGGTGATCGTGAACGCCGCCGACATTGCCGGACTTGGCTGAATCCGCCGCCGCCCACAGTTGACTTGGCCGCGCCAAACCCCGATAGAAACGCCACATAACCCGCAACCGGGCGTTCCGTGGGCGCCAAACCGACGAGGAGCCGGCCATGAGCCAGATTTCCCTGACATTTCCCGATGGCAACAAACGCAGCTTCGATGCGGGCGTGACCCCTGCCGAAGTGGCCGCAGCCATCGCACCGTCGCTGGGCAAGGCCGCGATTTCGGCCAGCGTCGACGGCACACATTTCGACCTGCAATGGCCGCTGACGGCCGATGCGGCAATCGCCATCCACACGATGAAGGACGCGGCGCAGGCGCTTGAACTGATCCGCCACGATCTGGCCCATGTGATGGCCCGCGCGGTCCAGACGCTCTGGCCCGAGGTCAAGGTCACCATCGGCCCGGTCATCGAAAACGGCTGGTACTACGACTTCGACCGTGCCGAGCCCTTCTCGCCCGAAGACCTTGGTGCCATCGAACGCGAGATGAAGGCGATCATCAACGCCCGCGACCCGGTGCGCACCGAAGTCTGGAGCCGCGCGGAGGCGATCGCCCACTACAAGGCGAAGAACGAACCCTTCAAGGTCGAACTGGTCGAGGCGATCCCCGACGACGGCCAGCCCATCCGCATGTATTGGCACGGCGACTGGCAGGATCTGTGCCGTGGCCCGCACCTGCAGCACACCGGCCAGCTTCCCGCCGATGCGTTCAAGCTGATGTCGGTCGCCGGGGCCTACTGGCGCGGCGATCACCGCAACAAGCAGCTGCAGCGCATCTATGGCGTCGCCTTCAAGAGCCGCGACGATCTGAAGGCCTACCTGACGATGCTGGAGGAGGCCGCCAAGCGCGACCACCGCAAGCTGGGCCGCGAGATGGAGCTGTTCCACCTCCAGGAGGAAGCGCCGGGCATGGTCTTCTGGCATCCGAACGGCTGGACGATCTACCGCCTGCTGATGGACTACATGGGCCGCCGCCTGCGCCGCGCCGACTATCGCGAGATCAAGACACCGCAGGTCGTCGACCGCGTCCTGTGGGAACGGTCCGGCCACTGGCAAGCCTACCGCGAGCACATGTTCATCGTCGAGGTCGACGAGGAAGGCGCCAAGGAAAAGCGCGTCAACGCGCTGAAACCGATGAACTGCCCCTGCCATGTGCAGGTCTACAATCAGGGTCTGAAATCCTACCGCGACCTGCCGCTGCGGCTGGCAGAGTTCGGGTCGTGCCACCGCTATGAAAGTTCGGGCTCCATGCACGGGCTGATGCGCGTGCGCGGCTTTACGCAGGATGATGCGCATATCTTCTGCACCGAAGACCAGATCGAGGGCGAATGTGCGGCCTTCATCGCGCTTCTGTCATCGGTCTACCGTGATCTTGGCTTCGACAAGTTCGACATCAAGCTGTCCACCCGGCCGGAGGTGCGCATCGGCTCTGACGAAACATGGGACAAGGTCGAAGGCGCGCTGACGGCGGCCATCGAAAAGCTGGGCCTTCCTTTCGAGATCAACCCCGGCGACGGGGCGTTCTATGGGCCGAAGCTCGATTTCAAGCTGACCGACGCGATTGGCCGGGAGTGGCAGTGCGGCACCTTCCAGGTGGACCCGAACCTGCCCGACCGGCTGGGGGCCGAGTATGTGGGCGAGGATGGGGCCAAGCACCGGCCCTATATGCTCCACCGCGCGATCCTTGGATCGTTCGAGCGCTTCATCGGCATCCTGATCGAGAATTATGCGGGCAAGCTGCCGTTCTGGCTCGCGCCCCGCCAGGTTGTCGTCGCCTCCATCGTGTCGGACGCCGACGCCTATGTGGATGAAATCGTCTCTGTTCTGCGTGACAGAGGCATCCGCGCCGAAGCCGACACCCGGAATGAGAAGATCAACTACAAGGTCCG
>CAZRKU010000016.1:0-401 GCA_964600685.1 uncultured Frigidibacter sp.
TCGGGCGAGGTGCCCCAGGTCACGACCGGGGCGATATCCTCGGCCGCCAGCGTCAGCACCGTGTCCCAATGGGCATCCGGGTCGGAATAGAGGGTCTTCCACCAGGCGAGCGCCGCCTCCCACTGCGCGCCTTTCGGCGCATGCGGGCGGCCCATGACATAGGCGAAGGTCGTTTCGTCCGGCGCGATCAGGCCGGCGCGGGCGCCGCCTTCGATGGCCATGTTGCAGACGGTCATGCGGCCTTCCATCGACAGGGCGCGGATCGCCTCGCCGCAATATTCGATGACATAGCCGGTGCCGCCCGCCGTGCCGGTATGGCCGATGATCGAGAGGGTGATGTCCTTGGCCGTGACGCCGGGGCGGATCCTGCCGGTGATCTCGACCTTCATGTTCTTCGATTT